>JANQIO010000228.1 GCA_028282105.1 Halieaceae bacterium
CTGATGCGGAACTCCTGGGAGAACTGCGACTGATCGGCATCGTTGATGCGCACCAGGGCGTCGATGTCGTAGAAATCGGCATCGATGTTGTCGTAGGAATCAAACTCCCGGTAGGCGGTGATGCTGGTCAGGTCGGCCCAGTCCAGCGCCCAGTCCACCTGCAGCGAGATGCCGGTGTCCTCGTTCTCACTGCGGGGCAGGAAGCTGGTGGCGACCTCGTAATCGAAGAAATCATCCTGAGGGATCACGGTGCCGCCCAGGCCTACCACTGTGGCGTCTGAGCCCACCACCGGATCCGACCCCGGCGGCAGCTGCTGTGCTACCAGGTTGTTGGTCCAGTTGCCCACGGCGCAGCAGACTTCGTCGATCTCGGAACGGTCGACAATCAGGTGCACTGAGACGTCGTCGTTCGGAAGCCACAGGGCCTGCAGGCGCGCGCCCCAGCGATCACGATCCTCGAGGACCTCCTCGCCAATATTGACCGCGTCTACGAACCCATCACGCTCCTGGTAGAAGCCGGTGGCGCGGATGGCCAGTTTGTCCTCGGCCAGGGTAATGCTCTTGGCGCCGTTGAGCTGCAGCAGGTCATAGTCGCCGCCGGTGGCTTCCAGGAAACCCGTGCCCTCGAAGTCGGGTCGCACGCTGGTCATGGTGATCGCGCCAGCCGGCGTGTTACGGCCAAACAGGGTGCCCTGGGGGCCATGCAGCACTTCTACCGACTGCACGTCCACCAGGTTGTTGATCATGGCGCTCTGGCGGGCCCGATAGACCCCGTCGACGTACAGGCCGACAGAAGATTCCAGGCCGAAGTTCTGGGAGCTGGTAAACACGCCGCGAATACTGAAGGTGGAGGTCGTCGAGGTCTGGCTCTTGCCGACGATCAGCGCCGGGTCAATATTGGAAACCTCGAAGAAGTCACGTACGCCGCTCTCCTCGAGGCGCTCGCCGGTAAAAGCGGTTACCGCTACAGGAACATCCTGCAGGCTCTGTTCGCGCTTCTGCGCGGTGACGATCACCTCTTCCAACATGGGCTGGGCCACGGTGGGACCTGCGGTTACCGCGGCGGCCGCCGCGATCGCGATTGCGAGTCTGGTCTTGTGCATTGTTACCTCGACGTTCTTATTTGCGCCGCTGGCGCGACGGTTTATGGGTGTCAACGACGATAAGGGGTCTGAACCGGGATTTCCACCTTGAATATTCCGCAATTCTTATGCGCTTGCCGACGTTGCTATAGTGTTTACTACAACCATGTTCCCGGAGTAACCCCATGAGAATTCTGCTCGCCGCACTCGCACTGGCACTGTCAACTTCGGCCTCCACTCTGGCACACGCCGAGCCGACCCCGGAGCAACGGCTGGCCGCCGCCGGCTATACGCTGCCGCCGCCCGCGACCCCGGTGGCGGCCTACGTCACCTGGCGGCGCAGCGGCAACACGCTTTACCTCTCAGGCCATGGGGAGTGCCGCCGTGACTTTACCCGCGGCAAGGTCGGCAAGGACCTGACCCTGGAGCAGGGCTATGACGCTGCCCAGCGTGTCGGGCTGTGCATGCTGGCGACCATCAAGTCGGCGGTGGGAGAGCTGTCGAAGGTCAAACAGGTACTGCGTATTGACGGCATGGTGAATGCGGTGGACGGCTTCGGTGATCAACCGGAAGTGATCAACGGTTTCTCGGAGTTGTTCGTGGTGGCCTTTGGTGATGCCGGCCTGGGCGCGCGTGCCGCGGTGGGGATGGGATCACTGCCGCGCAATATCCCCGTGGAGATATCCGCTATCGTCGAGCTGCACGGCGACTAGCCGTTACAGCCCTAGTCGATCTCGACGATCGCCTTGCCGATCGGCAGCATCGAGATCTCGATGAACTTGATGTGCTGGTAGCCGAAGGGGATGCCGATGATGGTGATGAAGTAGGCGATGGCCAGCATCAGGTGGCCGATGGCCAGCCAGAAACCGGCGAAGATGAACCAGATGATATTGCCCAGCAGGCCCAGCGCCCCGGTGCCGATATCGTCCTCGCCGGTCAGCCGCTTGCGGCTGACCGCCTCGCGCCCGAAGGGCCAGATGACAAACCAGCCGATGTTGAAGCAGGCCCGGGCCCAGGGCAGGCCGATGATGGTGATGGCCGCCAGCAGTCCGTAGAAGAACCAGGCAAGGCCCATGAAAAAGCCACCAAACAGCACCCACAGGATATTCAGGAACAGGCTCACGCTGTGATCTCCAGGTAAAAAAGGTCTGCCAGCGCTGCCGGCGCGGCGCTACCGCGCAGAGAGTACTGGATTCCGGCCTGCGCGGGAATCACCGATGCCCGATGCCTGAGCTGCCCGCGGGCGCAGGCCCGGCGAGTTTGCTAGGTACCGCAAAAGGTCTGCCGCACCACCTGCTCCGGGCGTGGCGGCAGGGCGAAGCGGGCGTCATCCGCATCGTATTCAAAGGGCTTTTCCAGGCGTTCCACCAGGCGCTCGAACACGCTGAAGTCGCCCTCGTCCTCGGCGGCGCGAATGGCTTCTTCCACCAGGTGGTTGCGGGGGATGAACACCGGGTTGGCCCGGGACATGATCTCGCGCCGGTTGCCGGCGAACTGGCTTTCCCGCGCCGCACGCTGCTCGAAGCGCTCCAGCCAGGGTGAGAACAGGTCCGGTAGTTCGAAGATGTCTGCCACCGTGGCAGTCCCCGGCTGGGCTGCGGTGCGGTCGGTCAGCGCCCGGAACGTCAGCGTGAAGTCCGCGGCGGATTCGCTCATCACGCTCAGCAGGTCCTGTACCAGGGCCTCGTCCTCGTCACCTTCCAGGGTCAGACCCAGCTTCAGGCCCATGCCGGACTGGTGCGCGTCGAGGAACAACTCCGGGAACCGATCGATGCTCGACTGGGCCAGTTCCACGGCCGCGTTTTCGTCACTGTCCAGCAGGGGCAGCAGAGTCTGGGCGAAGCAGGCCAGGTTCCAGTGGGCGATACCGGGCTGGTTCTGGTAGGCGTAGCGACCGCCGTGGTCGATGGAGCTGTAGACGGTCTCGGCGTTGAAATCGTCCATGAAGGCACAGGGGCCGTAGTCGATAGTCTCCCCGCTGATCAGCATATTGTCGGTATTCATGACGCCGTGGATGAAGCCCACCAGCTGCCAGCGCGCCACCAGCGCCGCCTGCCGGGCGACCACCTGCTGTAACAGCGCCAGCGCGCGGTTGTCGCTGTCGCCAGACTCCGGGTAGTGGCGCTCGATGCTGTGGTCCACCAGCAATTGCAGCGCTTCATTGTCCTGCCGCGAGGAGAAAAACTGGAAGGTGCCGAAACGGATATGGCTGCTTGCCACCCGGGCCAGCACGCCGCCGGGCAGAGCGCTTTCCCGATAGACCGGGTCGCCGGTGGTCACCGCCGCCAGGCTGCGGGTAGTGGGAATGCCCAGGGCGTACATGGCCTCACTGACCACGTATTCTCGGATCACCGGGCCCAGCGGTGCGCGGCCATCACCCATGCGGGAATAGGGTGTGCGCCCGGAGCCCTTGAGTTGAATGTCGTAGCGTTTGCCGTCCGCACCGATGACCTCGCCCAGCAGCAGGGCGCGGCCGTCGCCGAGCTGCGGGTTCCAGCTGCCGAACTGATGGCCGGCGTAGACGGTTGCGATCGGGTCCGCGCCTTCCGGTACACGGTTGCCCGCCACCACCTCGGTGCCCTCACCGGAGCCCAGCCAGTCGGCGTCTATCCCCAGGAATTCCGCCAGCGGCCGGTTGACGCGAATCGGGCCGGGCTGGCTAACCGGTTCCGGCGCCAGGCGGGAGAAAAAGCGCTCAGGAAGGCGGGCATAGCTGTTGTCAAAGGGAAGCTGCATGGAGGGAAACCTGGTGACCGCGGCGATGCACGATTATACGTCGCCGCGGCCCGGGCAGAGTAATACGTAGTCGCAGCAGGGCTATTGCGGAGCTGCCGCCAGGTCCTCGCGCAGGGTGCGGGATGCCAGGTAAAAGTGGCAGAGAGACCAGAACATCACCACCGGCAGAATGTAGAGCATGGCGTAGCGCAGGGATTCACGGCCGAGGCTTGGCTCCAGCATGTCGCTGGCCATGCCGATGGTCCAGGGGCCCAGCCCCAGGCCGATGATATTGATGATCAGGAACAGGATGGCCGAAGCCATGGCGCGCATGCGCAGGCCCACCAGACCGTGGGTCGTGGCAATGGTATTGCCCAGATAGACATTGCTGACGATGCCGGGAAACACCATCAGGCTTAAGGCGACATAGGGATTGTCGGCCAGGTAGACGCCGACGATAAAGGGCAGGCCCATGAGGCCGGTAATCACAGGCAGCCAGGCGTACCAGCGCTTGTCGCGCGGTGCCAGGTAGTCGGCCAGCAGGCCGCCGCCAAACACGCCGATGGCGCCGCCACCACCGAGAATCAGAGACAGCCAGGTGCCCAGCTCGCCGGTGCCCATCTCGTGGGTGCGTATCATGAAGGAGGCCGTCCAGTTCGCCATGCTATAGCCGCAAAAAGCGTTGAGGGCTGCGCCCATGGCCAGGTTGCGGAAAGAGCGCCGACTCCACAGGGTGTGCAGCACTTCGCCGAAGGGCACGCTGCCCTCCGCGGCGGTCTTGTTCTCGGAGATGCCGCGTATCGGTTCCGCCACGGTGAAGCGCACCAGGATAGCCAGCAGGATACCCGGGGCGCCCACCACCAGGAACGCTACCCGCCAGCCGAAGAACTCGTTGAGCCAGCCGCCCGCCAGGAAGCCAAACAGGATGCCGATATTCACGCCGGTGGAGTAGAAGCCGATGGCGCTGGCGCGACGCTCTGGTGGAAAGATGTCGGAAATAATCGCGTGGGAGGGCGGGCTGCCGCCGGCCTCGCCGACACCGACACCGATACGCGCCAGCAGCAGTTGGAGGTAGTTCTGTACGAAGCCGCTGATGGCCGTCATGAAGCTCCAGATAAACAGCGACAGAGCGACGATATTGCGTCGGTTGCCGCGGTCCGCCCAGCGGGCAATGGGGATGCCGGCGGTGACGTAGAAGGCTGCGAAGGCAAAGCCGGTGAGCAGCCCCAACTGGCTGTCAGACAGGGACAGCTCATCCTTGATGGCTTCCTGCAGAATAGCCAGCAGTTGGCGGTCGATGAAATTGAAGCTGTACACCAGGGTGAGCACACCCAGCGCGTAGTAGGCACTGCTGCGCGAGGCATAGGGATTGTGAACCGGGGTGCTGGGAGTCTCTGTCGGCTGAGTAGACTCAGTAGTCTCAATAGACATCGGCGTCTCTTGCTATTGTTGTTATTCGGGCTTTGTATCGTGCGGCTGTCGCGCGAAGCCTAGCAACTCCCTGTCTGCGCGTACAGAACCAGGCTGTTGTTATACTGGCTCGCTGATAAGAATGGAGAAACGCATGCGCACTACCTTGTTACTGCTGTTGTTGCTGCCTGGATTGGTTCTGGCGGCGGTGGAACCCGGTGAGGAAGGTATTACGCGGGCGCTGAAGCTGGGTGTGGCGCCCCCGGTCATGGCGCCGGACCGCGGCCCGGAAAGTGCCGGCCCCTATAAGCGACTGTTGATCCGCAACGCCTACTTGTTCGATGGCAGCGCTCCCATGCAGGGGCCGACCAGCATTGAAGTGCGCGGTGATCGCATTACCGCTATCGGCAGTGGCCTCAAGCCCGATGCCGACACTGAGGTGATCGACGCTGAAGGTCTCTATGTCATCCCCGGCCTGATCGATTCCCATGTCCACCTGGGCACACCCAACCACGCCTACGCCGGCAAGCTCACCGATCCCGAGTACGTTATGAAGCTCTACCTCGCGCACGGGGTTACCACCCTGCGCGACGTTGGCACGGTCATGGGGCTGGGCTGGACCGTGGCACACAAGCAGCGCGCCGAGCGCGGTGAGATCACCTCGCCGCGTATCTTCGCCTATGCCATGTTCCCGACCCAACACGAAGACGTGGCGGCGGCCAGGCGCTGGGTAAAAGCGGTCAAGCGCAAGGGTGCAGACGGCGTAAAGTTTCGCGGTGGCGCACCGGAGCTGGTGGCGGCGGCTATCGATGAAGCCCGCAAGCTGGACATGAAAACCGCCATGCACCACGACCAGACTTCGGTGACGCGCATGCATGTGCTGGACTCCGCGCGCCTGGGCCTGGACAGCATGGAGCACTGGTATGGGTTGCCCGAGGCCATGTTTGATGACCGCCGGGTGCAGGACTACCCGCTGGACTACAACTACAGTGACGAACAGCATCGTTTCGGTGAGGCGGGGCGCCTCTGGGTGCAGGCAGCGGCGCCGGGGTCTGCCACCTGGTACGAGACCATCGACGAGCTGATTGCCCTCGACTTCACCATTGACCCGACGCTGACCATCTATGAAGCCAGTCGCGATGTGGAACGCGCGCGCCTGGCCGAGTGGCACGACCAGTACACCATGCCCTATATCATGCGTGCCTTTGAGCCTGATCCGGAGGTCCACGGTTCCTATTTCTTTGACTGGACCACCGCTCACGAAGTGGCCTGGCGGCAGAACTACCAGCGTTGGATGCAGTTCCTCAACGACTACAAGAATTCAGGCGGCCGCGTGACCGCGGGCTCTGATGCCGGCTATATCTACAAGCTCTACGGCTTCTCGTACATCCGCGAGCTGGAGCTGTTACAGGAAGCCGGCTTCCACCCCCTGGAAGTGCTGACGGCGGCCACCCTCAACGGTGCCGAGCTGCTGGGCGTTGACGATGACATCGGCACCATCCAGGTCGGTAAGAAGGCCGACCTGGTGCTGGTGGCTGACAACCCGGTGGCTAATTTCAAGGTGCTGTATGGCACCGGGCATCGACGCCTGGATCGCTCGACCAATACCATGCGACGCGCCGAAGGTGTTCGCTACACCATCAAGGACGGCATCGTCTTCGACGCCAAGCAGATGCTGGCACAGGTAAGAAAGATGGTGGCGGACGAGAAGGCCGCGGAGGCCGGCAATTGAGGTCGCCATCGGCGTTCACCGCTGATTACAGCGAGATTCGCGAGTCGGTGGCGCGGCTGTGCGGCGACTTTCCCGGCGACTACTGGCGCGGGCTGGATCGCGAGCGGGCCTATCCCACGGCCTTTGTTGAGGCATTGACCAAAGCCGGCTACCTGTCGGTGTTGATTCCGGAGGCCTACGGTGGCGCCGGGCTATCGCTGGGCGCGGCCTGCGCTATTCTCGAGGAGATCCAGCGCGCCGGTTGCAATGGTGGCGCCTGCCACGCACAGATGTACACCATGGGCACCCTGCTGCGGCACGGCAGCGAGGCGCAGAAGCAGCGTTACCTGCCGGCGATTGCCGCCGGCGAACTGCGGCTGCAGGCCTTCGGTGTCACCGAGCCGGGCAGCGGCACCGATACCACGCGCATCCGCACCCGCGCCCGGCGCGATGGTGATCACTACGTGGTCAACGGCTCCAAGGTCTGGATTTCCCGCACCGAGCACTCGGACCTGATGGTGCTGCTGGTCCGCACCTCGCCGCGAGAGGACGGCGCCAAACCCAGTGACGGTATGTCGGTACTGCTGGTGGACCTGCGTGAGGCGGTAGGCGAGGGGCTGACCATCAAACCCATTCGCACCATGATGAACCATGCCACCACGGAGCTATTCTTCGATGACCTGCGGGTACCCGCGGACAACCTGGTCGGCGAAGAAGGGCGTGGCTTCCGCTACATCCTCGACGGTATGAATGCCGAGCGCATCCTGATTGCCGCCGAGTGTATCGGCGACGCCCGCTACTTCGTCGACCGCGCCGCCGCCTATGCCGGTGACCGGGAGGTGTTTGGCCGGCCCATCGGTGAAAACCAGGGCATACAGTTCCCCATTGCCCGCGCCCATGTGCAGGCCGAGGCAGCGGCGGCCATCGTCCGCGAGGCCGCGCGCCGCTTCGATGCCGGGGAAGACTGCGGGGCTCAGGCCAATATGGCCAAGCTGCTGGCGTCGGAAGCGGCCTGGGCAGCGGGGGATACCTGCATCCAGACCTTTGGTGGCTACGGCTTCGCCGAGGAGTACGACATCGAGCGCAAGTTCAGGGAAACTCGTCTGTACCAGGTGGCGCCGGTGTCCACAAACCTGATCCTGTCGCACGTGGCAACCCACGAATTGGGTCTACCCCGGTCCTATTGAGCGATCCGTGAAGTGGCCGGCGGCGGGCTTGCGCCGCGGCCCACGGTGCCAGCTAGTTATTCCTCGCTGCTGCGCACCTGCTCGTCGCGGCGCTGGCGATAAATGCTGGCGCGGTTGCGATCGGCGGTGGTTTGCAGGTTCGCGCGCTCCAGGCGCGTCAGTTCACCGTCTGAACGGAAATGCTGCTCCTTGCGTTCCAGGCTGACCTGCTGGCGACCGAGCCGATGGGCTTCCCTGCGGGTCAAGCTGCCGTCATCAATGCCGGCGCGGATGGAATCGCGCTGGGCGGCCTGGCGCTGGTTGATGCCAGCGGCCTGGGCGGTATCAGCGGCCAGGCAGGCGGCGGACAGGCTCGCGGCTATAATCGTTGCTGTCAGCTTTTTCTTGTCCAGTGTCTTCATATCATGTCCCTCTCAGTGGGTTTTTGCAGGTGACACTGTCTACAACGCGGGGACCGGGAGCTGGCTGACAGCGCAAGGTAAAGAAAGGTAAAGCGCCCGGGGTGCTGCTTCACATTACTGTCATATTTCTCGCCCACCATGCGGGCACTACTGCCCGGCCTAAGTCGCCCGGGTCCGGCCTGCCAGGGAGCCCCCATGTTCAGTGACAAGCTCAGCGTATTCTTCTTCCTGCTGCTGGCTGTCACCGTGCTGTCGTTTACGGCCTGGGGCCTGGACTACGTCAACTTCAGCAATGTCACGCTGTTTGTGCTGGCGACGGCCTTTGGCCTGTTCATGGCCTTCAACATCGGCGGTAACGATGTCGCCAACTCTTTCGGTACCAGCGTCGGCGCCGGCACCCTGACCATCAAGCAGGCGCTGGCGGTGGCGGCGATCTTCGAGGTCAGCGGGGCGATGATCGCCGGTGGGGCGGTGACCGACACCATTCGCAAGGGCATCGTGGACCTGAACCAGCTCACCGGCAGCGCCGGTTTTGATGCCATGGACTTCGTCTACATCATGATGTCGGCATTGCTGGCGGCAGCCCTGTGGCTGCTGGTGGCCACCCGCAAGGGCTGGCCGGTCTCTACCACCCATTCGATTATTGGCGGCATTGTCGGCTCCTCCATTACCCTGGGCGCAATGGTCAGCGGCATGGGCGATGCCTTCGGGCTGGTGCAGTGGAGCCAGATTGGCGCCATTGTCGCCTCCTGGATCCTGTCGCCTGTGCTCGGCGGCGTGGTCTCCTACACCCTCTACAGCGCCATCAAAAAGCACGTGCTGGAGTACAACGATGAGGCCAAGCTGCAACTGGCGGTGCTGGACCAGGAAACCGAGAAGCTCAAGGACCATCACAAGACCGTGTTCGAGCGACTCACGGAGATCGAGCGCATCGCCTTCACCAGCGCCATGGCCCGGGATGCCGCCCACTGGCAGATAGAGCACGGTAAGACCCCCAGTTTCGAGTCGGACTACTACCGTGACCTGCACGCCATCGAGCGCCAGCGTGAGGAGATCGACGCCCATCGCGCCCTGGTGTTCCTGGTGCCGATGATTGCCGCGCTGGCGTCCACGATTATCACCGCCATGCTGCTCTACAAGGGCCTCAAGAACATGCAGCTGGGGCTGTCCGACCTGCAGAACATGCTTATCATGATGATGGTGGCTTCGGGGGTGTGGATGGCGCTGTACATCCTGGCGCGTACCCAGCGCGCCAGTTCCCTGGACCAATCCACCTTCCTGCTGTTCAGTTGGATGCAGGTGTTCACCGCCGCGGGATTTGCCTTCAGTCACGGCAGCAATGACATCGCCAACGCCATCGGGCCCTTTGCCGCGGTGCTGGATGTATTGCAGTCCGGCGAGATCAACGCCAGGGCGCCGGTGCCGCCGGCGGCAATGCTGTCCTTTGGTATCGCCCTGGTGGCGGGGCTGTGGTTTATCGGCAAGGAGGTCATCCAGACGGTAGGGACCAATCTCACCAAGATGCATCCGGCCTCCGGCTTCTCTGCCGAGCTCTCCGCGGCAGCAGTAGTCCTGTTGGCTTCGGCTTTCGGCATCCCGGTATCCAGCACACACATCCTGGTGGGAGCGGTACTGGGTATTGGCCTCGCCAATCGCTCCACCAACTGGGATCTGATGAAGCCCATCGGCGCCGCCTGGGTGATCACCCTGCCGGCGGCGGCCATTCTCTCCAGCCTGGTGTTTGTGCTGCTGCGTGCCATGTTCTAGCCCTGTTTTGCGCGCCGGGGCGCAAAAACAGGCAGGCACTATCTTATGAGCACAGCCTTCCTACTTTGACTATCATAGAGCTCACTGAGGGCAAATCCGGTGCGAGCCGGTGTCGCAAAGCCGCGGGTCTCCCAGGAGATGGCCGGGCTACAGGTACCCGGAGTCGGTCACAGCACAACTCGTGTAGGCCAGCTCCCTCCGCAGGGGAAAACGGAGAGACAACCTATGAGCGACGCCCGCAGACACACATGCGGTAATAAAACTATTCACGCGCCATTTCATGCGCTTTTGGCGCTCATCACTTTGCTGTTGCCCGCCGTCCTGGCGGCCGAGCCGATCATTTATGGCACCGAGCTGAATTCGGCGTCGACAGATGGCAGCGGTGACATCTTTGCCATCGACCTGGGGGGAAGCCCCACGGCCACCCTGGTTTACGATGCGTCGGAGAACCCTGTGGGCCAGGGCCAGTTCGATGGTGCGGCCTACGACTTTGCCAATGACCGCCTCTACTTCGGCGTTTTGAACCAGGGCTCTACCACGCTGAATTTCCTGAACGGCGGCGCGCTGACCGTGGTCACCTCCACGCGCACTGACGTTCTGAACGGCGCTTTCTACGAACAGGCTTATTACTACGCCATTGGCAGCAGTGCCCCCGGCGGCGACGAGTTGGTCAGGCTGCCGGTGAATGCCGACGGCGTTGGCAACGCATTCACTTCCCTGCAGGTATTGCGGGAGCTGATCTATGACTTTGGTGATATCGCCATCAGTTGTGAGGGTGTGCTGTACGGTTCGGCCCTGGCCAGCGATGATCGCGGTCCGGTCGGAGTAGAGTTTTTGAGCATCGACCTTGAAGGCGAGCTGCGGTGGAACACCATCGCTACGGGTCCTGTGGAAGACGGCACGCTACAGCTGGCCTTCGGCGAGGACGGCGTGCTTTACGCCACCCGCACCGCAACTGGCGAGTTTTTCACGGTGGATACTGACAGCGGCGCCCTGACCTCTATCGGCTCTACGCCCGGCACGCTCCAGTTCACCGATTTGGCATCCAGCCAGTCCTGCCCGCCACCGCCACCACCGCCGCCGCCCCCGCCGGAAGATGTCGTGGTCGATATCGAGATCAACCCGGGCAGGGACCCTGGCTGTTTCCGTCTCAATGGCCGCGGGGCGGTGCGGGCTGCGGTTCTCGGCAGCCTGGATTTTGATGTCTCCGCAGTCGACCCCGCGACCCTGACGCTGGGCGCCATGCCGGTGAAAACCCGCCGCAATGGCATGCCCCTGTGCGCCTTCGAAGACGCCAGCGGTGACTTCGCCAACTATCCGGCGGGTGGGCCAGACGGCTATATGGACCTGGTCTGCAAGTACCTGGACGACCCGGAGCTTTGGAGCCCTGTCGACGAGGACACGGTGGCGATCACCGGCTCACTG
Source organism: Halieaceae bacterium (assembly GCA_028282105.1). Classification (GTDB taxonomy): domain Bacteria; phylum Pseudomonadota; class Gammaproteobacteria; order Pseudomonadales; family Halieaceae; genus JANQIO01. Next base: position 11,699 of record JANQIO010000228.1, read on the forward strand.
TTGGATGGCACAGCCTTGAGCGGCGAGGGTGAGTACTGCCTGAAGCCCGCGCGGCCCGACAAGTCCAAAAAGAGCAGGAAGTCCAGGAAGAGCAAAAAGTCGGACAAGAGCAAGAAGTCAGACAAGAGCAAGAAATCAGACAAGAGCAAGAAATCAGACAAGAGCAAGAAATCAGAGAAGAGCAAAAAGTCTGACAAAAGCAAGAAGTCGGACAAAAGCAAGAAATCTCGGAAAAAGTCAGGCTGATATCTGCGGTCACCCGCCCGCGGGCGGGTGACCATTCTCTTCAACGCCCTCCTGTCGATGGCGCCCCACGGTGCTGCGACCTTCCTGAGCCACTTTCACGGGCAGCAGCTGGCGCGGCGCGTTCCGCCGGAGTGGCCGGGGTCCTGAAACACCTGCCACCTGCTGGCTCTTCTATAATCAGGCTTTACTTTTCGGGAGCGCGATATGGCAGCCATTACCGACATGGTCGATCTCAGCATTGAAGACGGCATTGCCGTTCTCACCGTCGATAACCCACCTGTGAATGCCCTCAGCCAGGGGGTGCGCCAGGGGATCAAGCAGGGCATTGAACAGTGTCTCTCTGACGACGCGGTGCAGGCGGTGGTACTGATCTGCGCCGGCCGTACCTTCATCGCCGGCGCGGATATCACCGAGTTTGGCGGCCCGCCCAAGGAGCCGGGGCTGCACGAGACCCTCGACACCATGGAGAATGCGGCAAAGCCCATTATCGCGGCTATTCACGGCACTGCCCTCGGCGGCGGCCTGGAGACGGCCCTGTGCTGTCATTTCCGTATCTGCGATGCCGGCGCCCGTTTCGGCCTGCCGGAAGTCAACCTGGGGCTGTTGCCCGGTGCGGGGGGCACTCAACGCCTGCCGCGAGTTGTCGGTATAGACCAGGCCCTGGGCATGATGACCAGCGGCGCGCAGATCGGCAGCGCAGAGGCACTGCAACACGGCCTGGTAGCGGAGATTGTTGACGGGGACTTGCGCGAGGGCGCCGTGGCCTTTGCCCGCAAGGTGCTGGACGAAGGCCGCCCCCTGGTTCGCATCCGCGACCTGGATGACAAGCTGCAGGCCGCCCGCGACAAGCCCGGCATGTTTGATGACTTCCGTAGGGCTATCGCGCGCAAGGCCCGTGGTTTCCTGGCGCCGGAGTACAACATCCGCTGTATCGAGGCCGCGGTAAACCTGCCCTTCGAGGAGGGCATGGCCGTGGAGCGCGAACTGTTTGCCGAGCTGATGGCCGGCCCCCAGTCCACCGCCCAACAGTACTTTTTCTTCTCCGAACGGGAAGCCGCCAAGATTCCCGATGTGCCGAGAGATACCCCCGAGCGTGAGGTGGGCAAAATCGGTGTGATTGGCGCCGGCACCATGGGCGGCGGCATCTCAATGAATTTCGCCAATATCGGGCTGCCGGTCACCCTTGTCGAAACCACCCAGGCGGCCCTGGACCGTGGCCTGGGTATCATCCGCAAAAACTATGAGAACACTGCGGCCAAGGGCCGCATCACTGCCGAAGACGTAGAGACACGCTGCAGTTTGATTACCGGTAGCCTCGCCCTCGAGGATCTGGCCGACTGTGACCTCATTATCGAGGCGGTATTCGAGAACATGGAGATCAAGAAGGAGATCTTCGGCAAGCTCGATGCCATCGCCAGGCCGGGGGCGATACTCGCTTCCAATACCTCGGCGCTGGACGTCAACGAGATTGCCTCGGTGACTTCACGCCCCGGCGATGTGCTGGGCCTGCACTTTTTCTCCCCCGCCAACGTGATGAAACTGCTGGAAGTGGTGCGCGGTAAAGCGACGGACAAGGATGTGCTGAAAACCTGTATGAGCATGGCCAAGCGCATCAAGAAGGTCCCGGCCTGTGTCGGCGTGTGCCCGGGTTTTGTCGGCAACCGCATCCTGTTCCAGCGCCAGGCCCAGGGGCAGCAGTTGATCCTCGAGGGCGCCATGCCCCACCAGGTGGACAAGGTGCTGGTGGATTTTGGGCTGCCCATGGGCGTCTTCCAGATGAGTGACCTGGCGGGCCTGGACATCGGCTGGAGCGCCGAGACTTCCCGGGGCGAAACCATCCGCGATGTGCTCTGCGAGCAGGATCGGCGCGGTCAGAAAACCGGCGCCGGTTACTACGACTACGATGAGAAACGTAATCCCAGCCCCTCACCCGAGGTGGAGCAGATCATCCTGGCGTTCTCCGAGAAGATGGGGCTGGAGCGGCGCGAGGTGTCCGATGAAGAAATCCTCGAGCGCTGTCTCTACCCGATGATCAACGAAGGCGCGAAGATTCTCGAGGAGGGCATTGCCATCCGCGCCAGCGACATCGATGTGATCTGGGTTTACGGCTACGGCTGGCCGGTGTACCGCGGCGGGCCCATGCACTATGCCAATAGCATCGGCCTCGACACGGTTGTGGCGACGCTGCGCTGCTATCAGGAGACCACGGGAGACGCAGCCTTTGAGCCCGCGCCGCTGCTGGTCAAGCTGGCAGAGCAGGGTGGCGGTTTTTAGGCCCGGTAGAGCGTCCAGGCGCCGATCGCGATAAAGCCCAGACCTGCAAAGTAGTGCAGAATCTTCTCACTGATGTAATTGGATAACAGGCTGCCCGCCGCTACCCCGACCGCTGTCGCTAGTACCAGGGCGGCTGAGGCACCCAGGAATACGGTCCACTTGCTGACCTCACGGTCGGCGGCGAACAGCATGGTCGCCAACTGGGTTTTGTCCCCCAGCTCGGCAATAAAGACAGCGGCGAATACTGTGGCGAAGACCTTCCAGTCCATCGGCGTCGGCTCAGGCAGACTCGGCGATATCGCGAATACGCGCCACCATGGCCTTGAGGCCGTTGCCTCGGGTCGGGGACAGGTGGTTCATCAGCTCGAGCTGGTCGAAGTAGCCGTCGATATCGAAGGCCAGCACGTCTGCCGGTGATTTGTTGTTGTAGGCCGCCAGCACCACGCCCAGCAGTCCCTTGACGATAAAGGCGTCGCTGTCGACGGCGATCTGTAGTTTGCCGTCCTCGACGCTGGTGTCTATCCATACCTGGCTCTGACAGCCGCGCACCAAACGATCATCGGTATGCAGGCTCTCGTCCATGGCGGGCAGCTCCTTGCCCAGGTCGATAATGTACTTGTAGCGATCTTCCCAGCTATCGAAAAAGCCGAGGGTGTCGACGATGTCGTCGCTGCTGATGGAGTGGCCGAATGGTGACATGGCGGTCATGGCTGCGCGCTGCGGTGGAGAGGCTTTATACCAGACAGCTCCGGCTGATGCACACCGCTCAGCAGCGCCGCTACTGTCCGACCTGGGACTGCCACTGGCTGGGCGCCCACTCGATGATGGCGTCGGCGTCCCTGCGCAGCAGGAAATCATCCGCCACCGCCCGGTTGGCGGATTCCCGGACCGATTGCACGTAGCCGTCTTCGTCCACGTAAAGGCTGGCCATACGATCGGCGGCAAACAGGCCGGTGGTCCCCAGCAGTTCGCAACCAGTCGAACCGTTGTTCCCCAGCCCTGAGAGGGTGGCTGCCGGTGCGTCCACGTAGGGTGTGCGCAGACCACCGAGCGCGTTGCCGTTGCTATCCAGCACCAGATTCCCCTGCTCATCGAGTTGCAGGCGATCAGGTGCCCGGGGCGCGCCGCCGCGCCAGGTGCGTATCGCCGCCAGCGCCCGGTTGAAGGTGTAGTGCATGGGGCCCGAGTTGACAGGCTGATCGCACTCGAGCAAATCGTCGATCGTGTCCTCTTCGACGATGGCGGCAAAGCGCGGCTCGCCGGTGGCGTCATCGCGACCATCGTCGGCGCTGTAGTAATCCAGGTGGGCGCTACCGGCGACTTCCCACAGCCGAAACACTGAGCTGTCCTCCTGCCGTGAAGTGGCGGAGCCGCGCAGGGTGACATCGGTCTCCGACTGCAGATTCAGCACCAGCGTCTGGCTATCCGCCCGAATTTGCGGCGCGTCCGGCGCCGGGATATCCGCCTGCGGCAGCTGGGACAGTGGCGCGGCCCCGCCGCTGCGGCCGACAATCATCAGCTCCGGATACACCTGGGGCAGGTACAGGGGCAGCACGGCGTTGGTGAAGGTTACCAGCCGGTCGGCTGCCTCTCCGTGGCCACAGGCTTGGCGCGATCCGCGCATTTTGCCGTCGAGGATGTCCAGGCCCTCGGTATTGCCCAGGGCGCTGGATACCTGCGCGAAGATATCGTAAGAAAAGCTGTCGCCGGGGTGGGACAGGGAGGCGTAGCGATCCGGGTTCACGCTTTTCAGGCTCAGGGGTCCGCCCTCGATGCTGGCCGCCTGGGCCGACACGCCGACCCAGACGTAGTTGTTGCGATACATCTCCACATGACCCAGGCCCCAGCACACCGGCAAATCGAAGCCATTGCTCGCGTTCATCCACTCCACCACGATGCCGCCGGAGAGGCTGGTGTCGGGATCGGCAGGCTTGTGCACGAC
>JANQIO010000038.1 GCA_028282105.1 Halieaceae bacterium
TTCATCGCCGATGTTGAAAAGGCGCTGGAAGAGAAGGAAAGCGACCTGCTAGAGATCTGACCGTGATTCCGCAACATATTGCGATCATCATGGACGGCAACAACCGCTGGGCCAGGCGCAGGAACCTGCCGGGCTCGGCGGGGCATCGCGCGGGCATGGAGGCGATCCGCAAAGTGCTGGAGGCCTGTAATGACCAGGGCGTGAAGGTGCTCACCCTGTTCGCCTTCAGCAGCGAAAACTGGGGCCGTCCGCGCAGCGAGGTGCGATACCTGCTGTCCCTGTTCATTCGCTACCTGCGCAATGAAACCCGCGCCCTGCACAAGGACGGTATACGCATTCGCTTTATCGGCGAACGTCATCGTTTCAGCCAGCGCCTGCAGGCGCTGATGGACGAAGCCGAGGCCCTCACCGCCGGCAATACGGAAACCACCCTGGTGATTGCCGCTGACTATGGCGGTCGCTGGGATATCGCCCGCGCCGCGCGCCGGGTTGCCGAACGGCTGGCGGCGGGTGACATCAGTGCTGAGGCTATCACCCCGGAACTGCTGCACGCCGAGACCTGCCTTACCGACCTGCCGGCCCCGGACCTGTGTATTCGCACCGGCGGTGACCATCGGGTCAGCAACTTCATGCTGTGGCAGTTTGCCTACAGCGAGCTGTACTTCACCGAGACCCTGTGGCCCGATTTTGGCGCCCAGGACCTGGCGCTGGCCCTGGAAGATTTCAGCGGTCGCGAGCGCCGCTTTGGCCTGCGGGAGGGCGCCGATGCGCCATAAGCTGAAGCAGCGCATCGTCACCGGCCTGGCCCTGGCCGGCAGTCTGCTGGCCGCAGTGGTGCTACTACCGCTGCCGGGTCTGGCGGCGGTGTTCGGCCTGGTGGTGGCGATTGCTTCCTGGGAGTGGACGCGGCTGGCAGGCTACCAGCCGCTGTGGCTGCGGGCCGGCTACCTGGGCCTGGCGATTCTCAGCATGGGCTTCCTGTATGTTTATGCGGACCTGGCCGGCACGCCACAGCTCGAGCGCCTGCAACCGGTGCTCGGTCTCGCCTGCCTGTGGTGGGCGATCGCCCTGCTGTGGATCAAGACCTACCCCATGAGCGGCGCCCTGTGGGCCACCGGCCCCATGCTCGGACTGATGGGCCTGCTGGTGTTGGTGCCCGCCTGGCTGTCGGCGGTGTTCCTGTTGAGTTACGACAACGGCAAGCTGATGCTGCTGGCCATGGTGATCCTGGTGGCAGGGGCAGATATCGGCGCCTATTTTTCTGGCCGGCAATTCGGCAGGACTCGCCTGGCGCCCACGGTCAGCCCGGGCAAGTCCTGGGAGGGTGTGATAGGCGGCCAGCTGACCTGTGTCGGCCTGGCCCTGTTGGCTCACGCCCTGCTGGGGCTGGATCGCATCGGCCTGGCGGGTATGGTTGCCATTGCCGTGGTTGGTGCGGCAGCATCCGTGGTGGGCGATCTGCTGGAGAGCATGGTGAAGCGGCATCGCGGTGTGAAAGACAGCGGCACCCTGCTGCCGGGCCACGGCGGTTTTCTGGATCGCATTGACGGCATCACGGCGGCCGCACCGGTCGTGTCCCTGGGCCTCATACTGGCGGGCTGGTTGCCTTAGTGAACGCTATGAGACGAGTAACGGTACTGGGCAGCAGCGGCTCGATCGGGGTCAGCACCCTCGATGTGCTGGCTCGCCACCCGGCGCAGTTCGAGCTGTTTGCCATCTCCGGCAACCGGTCCGTGGATACCCTGTTCGAGCAGTGCCAACAGCACCGCCCGCGCTACGCGGTGATGGCCGATCCAAGCTGCGCCGAGACCCTGGCCGCGCGGCTGGTTGCGGCGGGCTCGGAGACCGCAGTGCTGGCCGGCGCCGAGGGCCTGGTGGAAATCGCCGAGCACCCGGAGGTGGACGTGGTGATGGCGGCCATTGTTGGCGCCACTGGCCTCGAGCCCACCCTGGCGGCGGCGCGCAGCGGCAAGACCGTGCTGCTGGCCAACAAGGAAGCACTGGTGATGGCGGGCCACCTGTTTATGGCCGCGGTAGCGGAAAACGGCGCCCGGCTGTTGCCCATCGACAGTGAACACAACGCCATATTTCAGTGCCTGCCTACCGGCGACGACGGCCGGGTGGGTACGGCAGGTGTGTCCAGGATACTGCTGACGGCCTCCGGCGGCCCGTTTCGCGAATGGAGCGCCGAGCAGATGGCGGCAGCTACCCCTGACCAGGCCTGCGCCCACCCCAACTGGTCGATGGGGCGCAAGATTTCGGTGGATTCCGCCACCCTGATGAACAAGGGCCTGGAACTGGTAGAGGCCTGCTGGCTGTTTGAGTTGCCTGCCGACCGCATAGAAGTGGTCGTGCATCCCCAGAGCATCATTCACAGCATGGTGCAGTATGTGGACGGCTCGGTGCTGGCACAGCTGGGTAACCCGGATATGCGCACACCCATCGCCCACGCCCTGGGATGGCCGGAGCGCATTGGCTCCGGGGTCGCCGAGCTTGATATCATTGACGTTGCTCGGCTGGATTTTGAACGCCCGGATGTGGGGCGCTTTCCCTGCCTCGAGCTGGCACGGCAAGCCGTGCGGCAGGGCGGGACCGCCATGGCCCAGTTGAATGCGGCCAACGAGGTCGCCGTCGACGCATTTCTCGACCTGCGCCTGGGCTTCACCCAGATTCCCGAGTTGATTGAAGACGTGTTAAGTCGCGCGGATGTGGCTGAACCGACGTCGTTGGATGTGGTCAAACAGGCGGACGCGCAGGCGCGCGAACTGGCGAGGGAGCTGCTGGCCGGGCGCCGGGCGGGTTGAGCCGGACTACATGGGATTTACGGGTAGCACGATTAGCACCAACAGTACGGATAGATAGAACGTGGACCTCATATACACACTGGCCGTCACCGCATTCACGCTGGCCATCCTGATCGCCATCCACGAGTACGGGCACTTCTGGGTGGCCCGTCGCTGTGGGGTGAAAGTACTGCGTTTCTCCATCGGTTTCGGCACGCCCCTGCTGCGCTGGCGCGACAAGCTGGATACCGAATATGTGATCGCCGCCATCCCCCTGGGTGGCTATGTGAAAATGCTCGACGAGCGCGAAGGTGAAGTGACCCCGGGCCAGGAGCAGTACGCCTTCAACCGCAAGCCGGTGTTGCAGCGTATGGCGGTTGTGTCCGCCGGGCCGATCGCCAACCTGCTGCTGGCCGTGGTGGCCTACTGGTTCGTTTTCCTGTCCGGTGAAAGCGGCGTGGCGCCGATTATCGGTAGCGTGGAACAGGGTTCGGTGGCAGAGGTAGCGGGCCTGGAGCCCGGCCAGGAGATCGTCGCCATCGATGGCCGCGAGACACCCACCTGGCAAGCGGTGAACTACCGCTTGCTGGACCGCATTGGCGACAGCGGGCCCATCAGCTTTACCGTGCGCTATCCCAACTCGGATATGAACTATCGGTCCGAGGGCACCCTGGACGACTGGCTGCGTGGCGCCGCAGAGCCCAATTTGCTGCGCGGTCTGGGGATTCGCGCCTACCAGCCGCCCATCGAACCGGTGCTGGAAACGGTGGTAGCCGACAGCCCGGCGGCCGGCGCCGGCCTGCAGCCCGGAGACCGGGTGATCAGCGCCGATGGCAATGCCATGCCCGAGTGGGCTGATTTTGTCGAGTACGTGCAGACTCGCCCGGCGCAAGCTATCAGCCTGCGTATTGAACGCGACGGCGCCCGCCAGGACATCACCCTAACGCCGGAGCGCAAGGTGGCGGAGAACGGCGAGGCCTACGGGCAGGTGGGGGTGACTGTGCATATCCCGGACTGGCCGGATGACATGATCCGCCAGTTCAGCTACGGGCCGGTGCAGGCACTGGGCAAGGCCGCTCAGCGCACCGGGGAGTTGGTGATGTTCACGCTCAACTCCATCAAGAAAATGCTGACCGGGCTGATTTCCCACAAAAACTTGAGCGGCCCCATCACCATTGCTAAAGTGGCGACCGCTTCGGCGGAGTCGGGCCTGGAAGCTTTTGTTGCCTTCCTGGCCTTGCTGAGCGTGAGCCTCGGGGTACTCAATCTGCTACCCGTCCCGGTGCTGGATGGGGGCCATCTGATGTATTACACGATAGAACTGCTGGTAGGTAGGCCGGTGCCTGAAAAGGTGCAGATACTGGGCTACCAGGTGGGCCTGTTCATCATTGTCGGGGTGATGATGCTGGCTTTGTACAACGACTTTGCGCGCCTGTGAGGGCGTGCTGCAGGTATTGGTGGTGGGCCCGGTGGTCGGGCGGCGGGACTGACACCCGCAACAACGATAAGACAGGAAAGAGCGAACGGGCGGTGACGGGCGGCGAAGGCAAAAGCCGCTGCCTGCACAGGTGCCCGCGGGGTTGAAACCAGACAAGCATAATGCAAGGCATCGGTAGAACAATCGCGCTGTGGTTGCTGACGGGGTTTGTCCTGTCGGCGCTGCTGCCCCGGGCGCTGGCCCAGGGCGGCCCGCCCGCCAACGCGCCCGTGGTGGCCGCGCCCTTCGTGATTGCCGACATCCGCGTGGAAGGCCTGCAGCGTATCTCGGCGGGCTCCGTTTTCTCTGCCATGCCCATTGGGGTCGGTGATACCGCCTCCGAGGGCTCCATCCGCGCCTCGGCCCGGGCCTTGTTTCGCACTGGCAACTTCGACGATATCCAGATTGGCCGGGACGGCAATGTCATGGTCATTATCGTCGCCGAACGCCCAAGTATCTCTGAGATCATTATTTCCGGTAACAAGGCGATCGAGACGGAGGACCTGCTCAACGGCCTGAAAGGCGCCGGCCTGGCGGAGGGCGGGGTATTCCGCCGTTCCACCCTGGAGGGCATGCAGATGGAACTGCAGCGCCAGTACGTGCAGCAGGGTCGCTACGATGCCGGTATCGAAACCGAGGTGATACCGGAGCCGCGCAACCGCGTGTCGATCAACATCGACGTGGACGAGGGTACGGTCTCCAAGATCAAGCACATCAACTTCGTCGGCAATACGGTGTTCGAAGACGATGATCTGGCGGACCTGTTCGAGCTCAAGGCCACCAATCTGCTGTCCTTTATCACCAGCGACGACAAGTATTCCCGCGAGCGCCTCAGCGGTGACCTGGAGACTCTGACCTCCTATTACATGGACCGCGGCTACCTGCAGTTCCGTATCGACTCGACCCAGGTGGCGGTGAGCCCGGAGAAGGATGCGGTATACATCACCGCCAACGTCTCAGAGGGTGATGTCTATACGGTCACCAGCGTCGACCTGTCCGGAGACCTGGTGCTGCCGGAGGAAGACCTGCGCCGTTTCCTGCTGGTGCGCGAGGGCCAGACCTATTCCCAGCAGCTGGTGACCAGCACCGAGGAATACCTCACCCAGCGGCTTGGCAACGAAGGCTATAACTTTGCCAAGGTTACCGGCATCCCGGAGATTATCGAGGAAGACAAGACCGTGGCCATGAAGTTCTTCGTGGACCCGGGCAAGCGCACCTATGTGCGCCGCATCAGCTTCCGCGGCAATACCAAGACTGTGGACGAGGTGCTGCGCCGCGAGATGCGCCAGATGGAAGGTGCGCCGGCCTCGGCCTCGGCGATCGAGGCCTCGCGTATTCGCCTGCAGCGCCTGGGGTACTTTGCCTCGGCAGAGGTTGAAACGCCGGAGGTGCCGGGCCACGACGACCTGATCGATGTGGAGTTTACGGTGGAAGAGCAGTCTTCCGGCTCCATTGGCGCCAGCTTCGGCTACGCCCAGGACGCCGGTGTGATCCTCGGCCTGAACCTGCAGCAGGACAACTTCCTGGGCACCGGTAAGCGTATCGGTATTTCTGCCAACTCCAGCCGCTTCCAGGATTTCTACAACTTCAGCTACACCAACCCCTACTTCACCGAGGACGGTGTCAGCCGCGGTTTCAATATTTTCTATCGGGCGACCGACCTCGATGAGATCAACGTGGCCCGCTACAACACCAACTCTGTTGGCGGCGCGGTCAACTTCGGCTACCCGATCCGCGAGACCGAGCGCCTAGGTTTCAGCATCGGCGCTTCAAATACCGAGATCACCGTGGGCCGCTTTGCGGTGCAGGAGATTCAGGCCAGCCCGCGGCTGATCAGCGGCATCGACTTCTACTACGACAGTACGTTCGACCAGCTCACCCAGAGCTACACGGCCCCCGAGGAGCTGGTGCCCATTGAGCAGATTCCGCCGGACTACCTGGTGCAGGATCTGGAGCCGGGCTTTATCGATATCAACGGCGATGAGTACCTGAACTGGACGCTGACCACCAGTTGGAGCCAGTCGACGCTGAACCGGGGGCGCTTTGCTACCCGCGGTATGGCCAACTCGGTGGCCCTGGAAGTCTCCATGCCGGGCAGTGACCTGGAGTTCTACAAGCTCACCTACCGGGGCGAAATGTACTTCCCGATCGCCAATGCCTGGACGCTGCACTTCCGCACCGAGCTGGGCTACGGCGACGGCTATGGCCAGACCAGTGAGCTGCCCTTCTACCAGCACTTCTTCGCCGGCGGCTTTGGCTCGGTGCGCGGCTACCAGCCCAACACCCTGGGCCCGCAGAGCACGCCGGCCCTGGAGTACATCACCGGCGCGGCGGCCATCGAGATCGACGAAGACGGCGACCCTGTCGAGTTTAGTAATTTCGCCGCCTACGAAGCTGTCAATGAGCGGCTGCCATTCCAGCAGAACTTTCGGCGCCGGGATCCCTTCGGCGGCAATGTTCTGGTGGAGGGCAGTCTTGAGTTAATATTCCCGCTCCCGTTCATCAAGGACCAGCGGCAGATTCGCTCGGCAATCTTTGTCGATGGGGGCAATGTGTTCAGCACCAACTGTCGCTCAACCCAGCGCCAGTGTTTCGATGTAGACTTTGGCGAATTACGTTATTCGGTGGGCATTGGCGCCACCTGGATCACCGGCTTTGGACCGATCACCTTCAGTGTGGCCCAGCCCCTGAATGCCGGTGAATTTGACCAGGAAGAGGTGTTCCAGTTTACGCTCGGCCGAGGCTTTTGATTTTGTTTGATAATGGAGAAAACTGTGTCCAAGACGCTTAAGATTCTATGTGCCGGCCTCTGCCTGGCGATGCTACCGTCCCTGGCAGCGGCCCAGGGCCGGATCGCCGTGGTTGATCTCGAGCAGGCCATCCTGCAGACCGATGAGGCCCAGCAGCGCCTGAACGGACTGCGGGAGACCGAGGACTACAAGGCCGACAAGGCCGAGCTGGATCGCCTGCAGCAGGAGCGTGAAGACTTGATCAAGGAAGTCCAGAACGACCTGGCGGTGATGAGTGCGGAACAGCAGCAGGCGGTGCGCAAGCGCCTGGCCAACAAGAATGCCGACCTTGAGCACGTGCTGCGCAAGCTGCAGCAGGCAGAGCAACAACTCGGCCAGGAACTGCTGCAGGAGATGACGCCCAAGGTACAGGCCGTGCTGCGCGACCTGATCACCAGCGAGGGTATCGGCCTGCTGATCCAGCGCACTGCCGTAATCCACGCCGACAATGGCTTCAGCATTACCGCCAAGGTGACCGACAAGCTCAACCAGCAGGCGGCATCGGAGTAAGTTGGCTTCGCGTGCCGGGCCAGAGCGGCCGGCACGGACGCCAGGCCAATGATGGCGGCTTGACCGGAAAGGAGACTGCGCTGTGGCGGAGATGATGATTGAGGAAATCCGGGAGTACCTCCCGCACCGCTACCCGTTCCTGCTGGTGGACCGCGTGGTCGAAATCGAGCTGGGCGAGTCTATCGTCGCCTACAAGAACATCACCGTGAACGAAGAACTGTTCCAGGGCCACTTCCCGGACAAGCCCCTGTTCCCGGGCATGCTCACCCTTGAGGCCATGGCCCAGACCGCCGGTATCCTCGGCTTCAGGACCATGGACAAAAAACCTGAAGACGGCTCCATGTATATGTTCGTCGGCGCCGACAACGTGCGCTTCAAGCGCCAGGTAGTCCCCGGCGATCAGCTCATGCTGCGCGCCAAGGTGGTCTCCGTGCGCCGCGGCATCTGGAAATTCGAAGTCAGCGCCGACGTCGACGGCGAACTCTGCGCCTCGGCGACGATTTTGTGCGCAGATCGCTGATTCCGGCGTCTTATTATTCACTACAGTAGTTAGCGGGTTGGCCGGACGACATGGTTTCCCACGGAAACCACATCGCCCGTCCCGGTACCCCGTGACTCCGCTGCATTTGATCTTCTCGAGGTAGAGGGCGGGTTGGCCGGTCGACATGGTTTCCTACGGAAACCACATCGACCGTCCCGGTACCCCAAGATTCCGCAGCGCTTGATCTGGCCGACCAAAGCAGCGTTGCTCCGAGCAAGTGGCACTGCGTCCATGGCAATCCAGGTCGCCGATTCCCGGGGCAAGTGGCACATGCCCCGCCGGCTTGAGGACAGGTGATGTGGTTTCCGTGGGAAACCATGTCACCCGGCCAACCAGGCTGATGGTGCACAACATGCTGGGCAACATCATCGGCAGGGTCGATCAAACACTAGTAAGCAGACAGTTTTTCCGCTAAACGACAGGATGTGCTTTTCCTGGATTTTGGCCCACGGTATGCTGCAGGAAAAAGCAAACCGGCACCGCCAGGTGCACGCAGCAGGGGTCGAGAGCCGCCATTGGAAGCGGATTTATTCAGTAGCCAACATCCCGAGGAAGGGCTCGCCGGGGTTGACGAGGTCGGCCGTGGTCCGCTGATCGGCGATGTGGTGGCAGCGGCGGTGATACTCGATCCGGCCCGGCCGATTGACGGCCTCAACGACTCCAAGAAACTCACGGCAAAGCGTCGCGAATCTCTCGCGGTGGAGATTCGTGAATGCGCGCTGGCCTGGTCGGTGGGGCGCGCCAGTGTGGCGGAAATCGACGACATCAACATCCTGCAGGCCAGCCTGCTGGCGATGCACCGGGCAGTGCAGGGGCTGGGCGTGGAGCCCGCCTACGTGCTGGTGGATGGTAACCGCTTGCCGCGCTGGCCCTATGCCTCCGAACCGGTCGTCGGCGGCGACGCGCGGGTGCCGGCTATCGCAGCCGCCTCCATCCTCGCCAAAGTGCAGCGCGATGCGGAAATGGTGGCGCTGGATGCTCGCTATCCCGGCTATGGCCTGGCACGCAACAACGGCTACCCCACGGCGGAGCACCTGCGGGCCCTCAAGCAACTCGGCGTCACGCCGGAACACCGCCGCAGCTTTGGCCCGGTGCGCGAGCTGTTGCCGGGGCAGGAGGTCAGCGCCTAGATGTCAACCTTTGTGCACCTGCGCGTTCACACCGAGTATTCGCTGATCGACAGCCTGGTGCGGGTCAAGCCACTGGTGGAGCGGGTTGCCGAGCAGGGCATGCCGGCGGTAGCGGTGACCGACCAGTGCAACTTCTACGGGCTGGTGAAGTTCTACAAGGCGGCCACGGGCAGCGGTGTGAAGCCGCTGTTCGGCGCCGACCTGCTGGTGCGCGAAGGGGAGGAGGCCCCCACCCTGATCAGCCTGTTGGCGGCCAGCAACACCGGCTATCGCAACCTGACCCGACTGATTTCGCGCGCCTATCTGGAAGGCCAGCATCTCGGCATTCCCCAGGTAGAACGCAGCTGGCTGGCGCAGGCCGCCGAGGGCATTATCGCCCTGTCCGGCGGCCGGCACGGGGATGTCGGCCACGCGCTGGTGGCAGGCCGGCATGAGCAGGCGGCGGAGCAACTGGCCAGTTGGATGGCCATCTACCCGGACCGCTTCTACCTGGAGCTACAGCGCAGCGGCCGCGACAACGAGGATGCCTACCTGCACGCGGCTGTCGAGCTGGCGGCCAGAGCCGGCTGCCCGGTGGTGGCCACCAACGATGTGCGTTTCCTGTCGCCCGATGAGTTTGAGGCCCACGAAGTCCGGGTCTGCATCCACGAGGGCCGTACCCTCGATGACCCGCGCCGCTCGCGCAACTATTCGGAAGAGCAGTATCTGAAGAGCCCGCAGGAAATGTGCGAGCTGTTCAGCGATGTTCCCGAAGCCCTTGAGAACACGGTGGAGATTGCCCGTCGCTGCAATGTCAGCCTGGAGCTGGGCAAGGCCTACCTGCCGGACTACCCGGTGCCGGAAGGCCTGAGCATGGACGAGTTCTTCCGCAAGATTTCCCACGAGGGTCTGGACGCCCGGCTGCGGGCTCTGTTCGACAGCGCCGCCGCAGATTTCCCCGACAAGCAGGCCAGCTATCGGGAGCGGCTGGATTTCGAACTGGATGTGATTATCCAGATGGGCTTCCCCGGCTACTTCCTGATTGTCATGGACTTCATCCGCTGGTCCAAGCAGCAGGGCATCCCGGTGGGCCCGGGCCGCGGCTCCGGGGCCGGCTCGCTGGTGGCCTATGCCCTGGAAATCACCGACCTCGATCCCATCGAATACGACCTGCTGTTCGAGCGCTTCCTCAATCCCGAGCGGGTATCGATGCCCGACTTCGACGTCGACTTCTGCATGGAGCGCCGCGACCAGGTTATCAAGTACGTGTCGGACACCTATGGTGGCGACGCGGTCTCCCAGATCATCACCTTCGGCACCATGGCCGCGAAGGCGGTGGTGCGCGATGTGGCCCGGGTGCAGGGCAAGAGCTACGGTCTGGCGGACAAACTCTCCAAGCTCATCCCCTTTGAGGTGGGCATGACCCTCGAGAAAGCCTTCGAGCAGGAAGAGGTGCTGCGCGATTTTCTCAAGGAAGACGCAGATGCCCAGGAAATCTGGGACATGGCCCTGCAGCTCGAGGGCCTGACCCGCAATGTGGGCAAGCACGCCGGTGGCGTGGTGATCGCCCCCTCCGAACTGACGGAATTCTCGCCGCTGTTCTGCGACGACACCGGTGGCAGCCTGGTCACCCAGTACGACAAGAACGACGTGGAAGACGTGGGCCTGGTGAAGTTCGACTTCCTGGGCTTGCGTACCCTGACGATCATCGACTGGGCGGTGGATATTATCGATCGCCAGCGCCAGGCCGCCGGTGAAACACCGCTGGATATCTCGCAGATTCCCCTCGATGACGGCGAGACATTCAGCCTGCTGCAGAGTGCGAAAACCACCGCGGTGTTCCAGCTCGAATCCCGCGGTATGAAGGACCTGATCGACCGCCTCAAGCCGGACTGCTTCGAGGACATCGTCGCCCTGGTAGCCCTGTTCCGCCCCGGCCCGCTGCAATCGGGCATGGTCGACAACTTCATCAACCGCAAGCACGGCCGGGAGGCGATTTCCTACCCGGACGCCCAGTACCAGCACGAGTGGCTGCAGCCCATCCTGGAGCCCACCTACGGCATCATCCTCTACCAGGAGCAGGTGATGCAGATTGCCCAGGAGCTGGCCGGCTATACCCTGGGTGGCGCCGACCTGCTGCGCCGCGCCATGGGCAAAAAGAAACCCGAGGAGATGGCCAAGCAGCGCGCCGTGTTCGAGGAGGGCGCCGCCGGCAAGGGCGTGGAGCCCAACCTGGCCATGAAGATCTTCGACCTGGTGGAGAAGTTCGCCGGCTACGGCTTCAACAAGTCGCACTCGGCCGCCTACGCCCTGGTGTCTTACCAGACCGCCTGGCTCAAGACCCACTACCCGGCGCCGTTCATGGCCGCGGTAATGAGCTCGGAACTGCAGAACACCGACAAGATCGTCATCTTCGTGGACGAATGCCACGCCATGGGCCTGCCGCTGAAGCACCCGGACGTGAACGTCGGTGACTACATGTTCACCGTGAACACCGAGGGCGAGATCATCTACGGGCTCGGTGCCATCAAGGGGCTGGGCGAGGGGCCCATTGGCAGCATCATGGAGGCGCGCCAGGAGGCGGGGCCCTTCACCGACCTGTTCGACTTCTGCGCCCGCACCGATCCCAAGCGCGTTAACCGCCGGGCGGTAGAGGCGCTGATTCGCTCCGGCGCTTTCGACTCGCTCGGTGAAGACCGAACCGTGCTGTGGGCCGCCCTGGAAGATGCCCTGCAGGCCGCCCAGCAGAACGCCGCCAACGCCAGCGCCGGTATGGAAGACATGTTCGGCGGCCCGGTGGCGGACGTTGCCGATGGCGATGTCTATGCCAACTACCGCTCGGCTCGGCCCTGGTCGCCCAAGGTCACCCTGGCCGGCGAGAAGGAGACCCTGGGTCTGTGGATTACCGGCCACCCCTTCGACGAGTACGAGGCCGAGCTGCGCAAGATAGCGCCTACCCGTATCCAGGAACTGCGCCCCGACGGCTCCCGCAACCAGGTGGTCACCGGGCTGGTGGTGGCCATGCGCACCATGAAAACCAAGCGTGGCGACACCATGGCAGTGCTCAGCATCGACGACCGCAGCGCCCGTATGGAAGTCACCCTGTTTGGCGACGTCTACAACGAGTACCGGGAACTGCTGCAGAAAGACGCCATCCTCATTCTCGAGGGCGCGGTCGCCAACGACGACTACTCGGGTGCCCTGGGCATGCGCGCCAACAGCGTGCGCAGCCTCGAGCAGGCACGCCAGTCTGCGCGGGCCGAACTCACCATCGAGGTGGCCGCCGACCTGGTCGACGAGGCCTTCGCGGATCGCATCCACCACCTGCTGGAACGGGCCGGCGAAGGCCAGTGCCCGGTGGCCTTCTGGTACTGCCAGCCCGACAACCGCGCCCGCCTGCCCCTCGGCGACCGCTGGCGCGTCAGCCCCACCGACGACCTCATCCAGCAACTCCAGGAATTCTGCGGCCCCGGCAAGGTGACCCTCAGCTACCCCGTTTGAGTCTTGGTGCTCTGTAGCACGGGTGCGAACTGGGTATAGGCCCTCCACGGACACGCTAAAAGCATGACGTCCATGTCTCGCTCGGGAACGCGGGCGCCGCGCGGGCCGTCCTGGCCGTTCACGGTCCGTGAAGGGCCTATACCCAGCTCACACCCTCCAGCGAGACAGATTCAAGACTTTTAGATACGAAGCTTAGAGCGAGTAATGCCGCCTGCAGAGCACGTGTGGTGCCTGGGGGCCTTCCGGGACCGTATGCGGCCATGGATGGCCGCATCCGAGCGAGACAGGGATGTCATGCTTGTAGCGTGTCCCGGAAGGCCCCCAGGTACCGCACGTGCGTGTTCGGAGCTCTAACTGTCCTACTAAGAGCATGATTGAGGCGCATCAAGAAAGCGGCAGAGGGGGCTAGTTGAGGTCATGGGCAACTCCTATGCTGGGGGCTTATGAATTCGAGCTACAAGGCAATCCCCACCACCGGTAAACCCGCGGCGCTTGGGCCGGGGCGGGCCAATGCCTGGCTGGACCTGCTGCAGGGGGTGTCCGGTGCGGTGCTGGTGGCGTTCATGTGGGTGCACATGTTCCTGGTGTCCAGCATTCTGCTGGGCAAGGACGCCATGTACACCGTGACCCGCATGCTGGAAGGCGAGTTCCTGTTCGGGCGCCCCTACCCGGCGCTGGTGAGCGCGGTGGCGGTGGGGGTGTTGGCGATCTTCCTGGTGCACGCCCTGGTGGCGATCTGGAAGCTGCCGGGCAGTTACCGTCAGTACCGGGTGTTCTGGCATCACAGCCGGGGACTGCGGCATACCGACACCACGCTGTGGCTGGTGCAGGTAGTGACCGGGCTGGTGTTGATGTTCACCGCCACCATCCATCTCTACGACATGATCATGCATCCCGACATGATCGGCCCCCATGCGTCGTCGGCGCGGGTCTACGGCGGCACCTGGCTGCTGGACCTGGTGCTGATGTTTGCGGTGGAAGTGCATGCCGGGGTGGGTATTTATCGGCTGATTCTCAAATGGGACCTGTTCGGCCTGACGCGCCGGCGCCAGCTACTGCGCCGGGTGGTGGCCGCTATCGTGCTGTTCTACCTGGTGCTCGGCAGCTTCACCTTTGCAGCGTATCTCAGGATTGGCGCCGAACCCGCGGTGCAGGCCGGTGAACGCTATGTGCCCAGTTGGCAGCAGGGCACCCACTGATGGAAATCATTCACACCGATGTGCTGGTGGTCGGCGGTGGCCTGGCCGGTCTGCGGGTCGCCATTGGCGCACGCCGCCGCGGGCACGAGGCGATCGTCCTCAGCCTGGTGCCACCCAAGCGCTCCCACTCGGCGGCGGCCCAGGGCGGCATGCAGGCCAGTCTCGCCAACAGTCTCAAGGCGCGCGGTGACAACGAAGATGTGCACTTCGCCGACACCGTGCGCGGCAGCGACTGGGGGGCGGACCAGGACGTGGTGCGGATGTTCGTTCACACCGCGCCGAAAGCCGTGCGCGAGCTGGCGGCCTGGGGAGTGCCCTGGAACCGGGTCAAACGCGGACCCCATCGCGCCATTATCAACGGCCAGGCGGAAACCCTGGTGGAGTCTGACGCCGCCCACGGCCTGATTGATGCGCGCGACTTCGGCGGCACCCACAAATGGCGCACCTGCTACGTGGCCGACGGCACCGGCCACTCCATGCTCTACGCCATGAGCGACCAGGCGATCGCCCAGGACATCCCGGTCCATGAGCGCACGGAAGCCCTGGCCCTGTTGCACGCCGACGGTCGCTGCTACGGCGCGATTGTTCGGGATCTGGTAACTGGCAAACTGCGCACCTACCTGGCTCGCGCCACCTGCATCGCCAGTGGTGGCTTCGGTCGCATCTACCGGGTGTCCACCAATGCGGTGATCAACGAGGGTATTGGCGCCGCCATCGCCCTGGAAACCTGCGCCACGCCGCTGGGGAATATGGAGGCGGTGCAGTTTCACCCGACCGGCATTTTCCCGGCGGGCATCCTGGTCACCGAGGGCTGCCGCGGTGACGGCGGCCTGTTGCTGGACGCTGATGAACACCGCTTTATGCCGGACTACGAGCCGGAGAAACGCGAGCTGGCTTCCCGCGACGTGGTGTCGCGGCGCATGGAGCAACACATCGCCGACGGCAAGGGTGCGCGCACCCGTTTCGGCGAGCATCTTTGGCTGGATATCCGCCTGCTGGGCGAAGCCCACATCGATTCGCGCCTGCGCGAGGTCAAGGAGATCTGTCGCTACTTCCTCGGTGTCGACCCGGCCCGGGAGCTGATCCCGGTGCGCCCGGCCCAGCATTACTCCATGGGCGGCATTCGCACCGACTACCGGGGCGAGAGTACCGGCCTCAAAGGGCTGTTCGCCGCCGGCGAGGCGGCCTGCTGGGACATGCACGGCTTCAACCGGCTGGGGGGTAACTCGGTGGCCGAGACCGTGGTGGCCGGCATGCTGGTGGGCGAATACATCGCCGACTGGTGTGATTCCCCGGACAGTGATTTCCAGGCTTCAACGGCTCTGGTGCGCGAGCAGGGCGGCGCGGTCGCTGAACGCCTGGCAGCCTTCGCCAACAGCGGAGGCCGCGAAAATCCCTTCGAGATCCTGCGCCTGATGCAGGAAACCATGACCGACAAGGTCGGCATCTTCCGCAGCGGTGAGCGCCTGCAGGAGGCGGTGACCACGCTGCAGTCGCTGCTGGCGCGCTGCCGGGATATCGGCCTGCGCACTCAGGTGCGGGGCGCCAACCCGGAACTGGCGGCAGCCTACCGGGTCGAGAAAATGCTTAAGCTGGCGCTGTGTGTCAGCGCCGGGGCGCTGGCCCGTACCGAGAGCCGCGGCGCGCACTTCCGCGAGGATTTCCCGCGCCGGGACGATGCCCAGTGGCTGTCCCGTACCCTGGCTAGCTGGTCGGGCCCCGAGGCCGATGCCCCGACGCTCGACTACCAGGCCCTGGATGTGATGGCCATGGAGCTGCCGCCGGGCTGGCGCGGCTACGGCGCCAGGGATCACATCGACCACCCGGACACCGAACGGCGCCAGCAACAGGTGGAGGCCGTGCAACAGCAGCAGGATGATCGCATTGCGCGCCAGCGTGCGCTGCTGCCCTTCGAGTCCCTGCTGCCGGAGCGCTTCCAGGGCCGCAATGAGCGGCTCCAGGAGCCGGAGGAGGGGGCCGCATGAGCGAGCTGATTGCCCGCGAGCGACGCCAGTTGGAATTGCGCGTGCTGCGTTACAACCCCCAGGACCCTGACGCCACCCCCGCCTTCCAGAGTTACTTCCTGGAGGAGGCGGACGCCATGACCCTGTTCATCGCGCTCAACGAAATCCGCGAACAACAGGACCCCAGCCTGCAGTTTGATTTCGTCTGTCGGGCCGGTATCTGCGGTAGCTGCGGCATGCTGATCAATGGCAAGCCCGGGCTCGCCTGCCGCACCCTGACAGCAGATTTGCCCGCGCGCATCAATCTCGCCCCGTTGCCGGGCTTCGAGCTGATCGCCGATCTGTCGGTAAACACCGGCAAGTGGATGCGGGCGATGAGCGAGCGGCTGGAGACCTGGCTGCACGCCGCCAGTGACGATCCCGATATCGACAGCCTGGAGCCGGTGATGGAACCCGAGCTGGCCCAGGAGATTTATGAGCTGGAGCGCTGTATCGAATGCGGTTGCTGCATTGCCGCCTGCGGCACCCTGCAGATGCGCGAGGACTTTGCCGGCGCCGTGGGCCTCAACAAGCTGGCCCGGCTGCGGCTGGATCCTCGCGATACCCGCAGCGACGCGGACTTCTATGAGTTGGTCGGCGATGAAAACGGCGTGTTCGGCTGTATGAGCCTGCTCGGCTGCGAAGACAGCTGCCCCAAGGACCTGCCGCTGGGCACCCAGATCGCGTGGCTACGGCGCCGCATGGTGGCCAGCACCCTCGACTGACACCCCCCTCGGTCCCTCAAAAAGGGGTCAGAGCCCTTTTTGCGCCCTACTTTTAAAACCAGGGTCGCCTGGTTGCTTGCGAGTCGGATGCTGGCCGACGCGGGCTCTCGCCGTGTTACCCGGAAAAGGGCTCTGACCCCTTTTTTGTCGTTCTCGTGTACACTTGGCCGCCTTACACCCCTATAGGCTCGCACACCCGCAATGAACCCGAATTTCCTGGACTTTGAACAGCCTATTGCTGAACTCGAGGTGAAAATCGAGGAGCTGCAGCTGGTCGGTTCGGACAACGACATCAACATCGGCGACGAGATCGCCAAGCTCCGCGAGAAAAGTACCCGGCTGACCGAGAAGATTTATGCCGGCCTCAGCGCCTGGGACATCGTCAAGGTCGCCCGCCATCCCCAGCGCCCCTACACCATGGACTATCTGCCGCGGGTGTTCACCGAGTTTGACGAACTGCACGGCGACCGTCACTTCGCCGACGACAAGGCGATTGTCGGCGGTGTCGCCAGGCTGGCAGGCAAGCCGGTGATGGTGATTGGCCAGGAGAAAGGCCGCAATGTACAGGACAAGGTGTCCCGTAACTTTGGCATGCCCAAGCCCGAGGGTTACCGCAAGGCCCTGCGGTTGATGGAACTGGCGGAGCGCTACAGCATGCCGGTAGTCACCCTGATCGACACACCCGGGGCCTACCCCGGCATTGATTCCGAGGAGCGCGGCATCTCCGAGGCCATTGCCCAGAACCTCGCGGTCATGTCACGGCTGCGCACGCCGATTGTTTCGGTGGTCATCGGCGAGGGCAGCTCCGGCGGCGCCCTGGGTATTGGCGTCGGCGACCATCTCGCCATGCTGCAGTACTCCACCTACTTCGTTATCTCTCCCGAGGGCTGCGCCAACATTATCTGGAAGACCTCGGAAAAGGCCCCGGATGCCGCCCAGGCTATGGGCGTAACCTCCAGTGTGCTGGAAGAACTGGGCATTGTAGATGCCACCATCGAGGAACCCCTGGGTGGCGCTCATCGCGACGTTGAGCTGATGGCCAGCCGCATTCAGGAGCACCTGGTAGAGCAGCTTGAGCGCCTGCAGGCCGTGCCGCTGGATGAGATGCTGGAGGCGCGCTACCAGCGCCTGTTGTCCTACGGCAACTGAGCAAGTCGGGTCCTGTGGCCCTTACCGCTGACACCCTCTGGCCCACACTGGAACCCTGGTGCGGAGCCGGTCGCTGGTGGGTGGGCCTGAGCGGCGGGCTGGATTCCTGCCTGTTGCTCAGCCTGCTGGCGGAAATGCGCGCTGACGCCGGTCGCCCGCTGCCCGGGCTCGCGGCCATTCACGTCGATCACCAACTGCATCCTGACTCCGCTCAATGGGCGCAGCACTGCGCGGTGCTTTGCGAAACGCTGTCGGTGCCGCTGGAGATCCGCCGCGTAGACGTCGAGCCCGCCGGCGAGGGACTGGAAGCCGGGGCCCGCCGCGCCCGCTACCAGGTGTTTGAGAGCCTGCTGGGCGCGGATGATGTGCTGCTGCTGGCGCACCACCTTGACGACCAGGTGGAGACCTTCTTTCTGCGGCTGATGCGCGGTGCCGGCACTCGCGGACTGGCCGGTATGCCGGCGCACCGGGCGCTGCAGTCAGCCCGGTTGCTGCGGCCGCTGTTGCCTTACTCGCGGGCGGAACTGGAGAACTGCGCGGCACAACGCCCGCTGCAGTGGATCGAGGATCCGTCCAACGCCAATGTCGACCTCGATCGCAACTTTTTGCGCCAGCGCCTGCTGCCCGTGCTGGGCGAGCGCTGGCCTGGCTATCGGGACGCGATAGCCGCCAGCATGGCGTCACTGGCGGACGCGGAGCTGGCACTGGCAGCACTGGATGACGCCCAGTTGGCGCCGGCCCGCGATCGCGCTTTCGGCGCAGCCAGGCTGGCACTGGACTCGCTGCCGCTGGAGTCTCGGCTAACGCTGGGACGCCTGTTGCGGCGCTGGCTGGAACAGGAAAACGCCGCTTTGCCCCCACGAAACCGCCTGCTGGAGTTCTGTCGCCAATTGCAAAGCGCCGCAGAAGACAGCCTGCCTGAGCTCGATCTCGGTGACCGCGTGTTGCGCCGCTACCGGCAGCACCTGTACCTGGTGCCAACCCCGTCGGAGCTGCCCGCTGAGCAGTCGCTGTCTCCAGACGGGGTGCTGGCGCAGCCCGGTTGGGGTCGGCTGATGCTGGTACCCGCCGAGTCCGGCCTGGCGCTGCCCGCGGGCGGCGCCTGGCAATTGCGCTGGCGCAGCGGCGGCGAGCGCTGTCGCCCGCTGGGGCGAGACCACAGCCAGGCCCTGAAGCAACTGCTACAGGAGCGCGCTGTACCACCCTGGGTGCGCGAGCGGCTGCCCCTGCTCTACGACGGGGAGGAGTTGGCGGCGGTCGCGAATCTCTGGGTCTGTGAGGGGCACCAGGCGCAGGCGCCGGCACCGGCCTACCAGGTGGTTTGGGAGCCCTTCCCGGCCCCGTTTGATTGAGCGGCTATAGCCTTTCTGTTATCCTGACGTCCCATCTTTTGCAGGGCCGTGCAAAGCCGGTCACCGCGCAACTCAGACCCCTCCAGACCCCCGGCATTCGCCGTCTTGGGGCGTTTTTTTTGGGGCGGGCCTGAGCAGCGGTCACCAGGGTGAGTCCACAGTACCGGCATCGAAACACGTAACACATTGTCAAGGCCCGGCCCCCGGCTGGCGCCATGGCAATGCCATGTAAAGGCATGCAAAGGCATGGAAAGGACATTATGACGCGCTACGTCTTCGTCACTGGCGGTGTGGTTTCTTCATTGGGTAAGGGCATTGCCGCCGCATCCCTGGCGGCCATCCTCGAGGCCCGCGGCCTCAAGGTCACCCTCCTGAAGCTCGACCCTTATATCAATGTTGACCCGGGCACCATGAGCCCCTTCCAGCACGGCGAGGTGTTCGTCACCGATGACGGCGCCGAGACCGACCTGGACCTGGGCCACTACGAACGGTTTACCCGCTCGACCATGAGCCGCGCCAACAACTTCACTACCGGACGTGTCTACGACACGGTGTTGCGCAACGAGCGCCGCGGTGACTACCTGGGCGCAACGATCCAGGTGATTCCGCACATCACCGACGAGATCAAGCGGCGGGTGCTGGAGGGCGGCGGCGACGCCGATATCGCTGTGGTGGAAATTGGCGGCACCGTGGGTGACATCGAAAGCCTGCCGTTCCTGGAGGCCGCGCGTCAGCTCAAGGTGGAGCTGGGCAGCGCCCGCGCCATGCTTATGCACCTGACCCTGGTGCCGTATATCGCCGCCGCCGGCGAGATCAAGACCAAGCCCACCCAGCACTCGGTTAAGGAGTTGCGCTCCATCGGCCTGCAGCCGGACGTGCTGCTATGCCGCTGTGAAATCGAGGTCGAGGAGGGTGCGCGCAAGAAGATCGCCCTGTTTACCAACGTCGAGGAGCGTGCCGTTATTCCGCTGCTGGACGCGGACAGCATCTACGAAATTCCCGCCATGCTGCACGGCCAGGCCCTGGATTCCATTGTCATCGAGCGCTTTGGGCTGGATTGCCCGCAGGCCGACCTGGCTGAATGGGACGAGGTGCTGCGCGGCGAAATCGAGGCGGACAGGGATGTCACCGTGGCCATGGTCGGCAAGTACATGGACCTGCTGGATGCTTACAAGTCGCTGAACGAGGCGCTCAAGCACGCGGGCATCCAGACCCTGTCGCGGGTCAACATCCAGCATATCGATTCGGAACGCATTGAAGAAGAGGGTGTGGGCCTGCTCGAGCATGCCGATGCCATCCTGGTGCCCGGCGGCTTCGGTGAGCGCGGTTTCGAAGGCAAAATCATGGCTGCGCGCTACGCCCGGGAGCACGGCGTGCCCTACCTCGGCATCTGCCTGGGGATGCACGTTGCTATGGTGGAGTACGCCCGCAACGTGGCCGGCCTGGAGGGCGCCCACAGCACCGAGATGGAACGCGCTACCCCGCACCCGATTATCGCCCTGATCACCGAGTGGCAGGCCGCAGACGGTACCGTGGAGACGCGCAGCGAGGAGTCCGACAAGGGCGGCACCATGCGCCTGGGCGGCCAGCCCTGCCACCTGGTAGAGGGCTCGGTGTCCAGGGAACTGTATGCCCAGGAGACCATCGTCGAACGCCACCGGCATCGCTACGAGGTCAACAACAACTACGTCTCCCAGCTTGAGGAAGCCGGCCTGCGTATTGTCGGCTGGTCCGGCGACCACTCGCTGGTGGAAATGATCGAGATTCCCGACCATCCCTGGTTTGTCGCCTGCCAGTTCCACCCGGAGTTCACCTCCCGACCCCGCGGCGGTCACCCGCTGTTCACCGGCTTTGTACAGGCGGCGCTGAAGCTGCGAGAAAGCCGCGATGCCGACCCTGCCGAGGAAGTGGCGTGATCGACACCCAAACCGAAGTGGTGATTGCGGACCGCATCCGCGTTGCCAACGAGCTACCGTTTGTCCTGTTCGGCGGTATCAACGTGCTGGAATCCCGCGATCTGGCCATGCAGGCCGCCGAGCACTACAAGGAGGTCACCACCCGGCTGGGTATTCCCTACGTGTTCAAGGCATCCTGGGACAAGGCCAACCGCTCTTCCATTCACTCCTTCCGCGGCCCCGGCCTGGAAGAGGGCATGAAGATCATGGCCGAGGTGAAGGCCCAGTTTGACGTGCCGCTGATCACCGACTTGCACGAACCCCATCAGGCACAGCCGGTCGCCGAGGTCTGCGACGTGATCCAGCTGCCGGCTTTCCTCGCGCGGCAAACCGACCTGGTGCAGGCCATGGCCGCCACCGATGCGGTGATCAACGTCAAGAAACCGCAGTTCCTGAGCCCCGGCCAGATGGGCAATATCGTTGAGAAGATCAATGAGTGCGGCAATCACCGGGTAGTGCTCTGTGAGCGCGGCACCCAGTTCGGTTACGACAATCTGGTGGTCGACATGTTGGGCTTTCGCGGTATGAAGCAGGCCGCCGGCAATGCCCCGGTGATCTTCGACGTGACCCATGCCCTGCAATGCCGTGATCCGCTGGGTGCAGCCTCCGGTGGCCGCCGCGAGCAGGTGGCTGAGCTGGGGCGCGCAGGTCTGGCCGCGGGCTTGGCGGGACTGTTCCTGGAAGCCCACCCGGACCCCGACAACGCCATGTGCGACGGCCCCAGCGCGCTGCCGCTGGACAAGCTTGAACCCTTCCTCGCGCAGATGCAGGCCGTCGACCAGCTGGTAAAATCTTTCCCGCCACTGGATATCAAATAACACCTCGTCTTTACGGAGAATGACCATGAGCACTATCGCAGACGTGCGGGGCTACGAAGTCCTGGATTCGCGCGGCAACCCCACCGTACAGGCGGATGTGGTCCTTGAATCCGGCGCCGTCGGCAGCGCCTGTGCGCCCTCAGGTGCGTCAACCGGCTCGCGCGAGGCCCTGGAACTGCGCGACGGCGACAGCGCCCGCTACCTGGGCAAAGGCGTGCTGACCGCGGTGGGCAACGTCAACGGCCCTATCCGCGACGTGCTGCTGGGCCATGACGCCCGCGACCAGGCCGGCCTCGACGAGGCCATGATTGCCGCCGACGGCACCGACAACAAGGCGCAGCTGGGCGCCAATGCCATCCTGGCGGCGTCGCTGGCAGCGGCCCGGGCCGCGGCAGAGGACAAGGGCATGCCCCTTTACCAACACATAGCCGAACTCAATGGCACCGATACGCTGACCATGCCGGTGCCGATGATGAATATTGTCAACGGTGGCGAGCACGCCGATAACAATGTCGATATCCAGGAGTTCATGGTGCAGCCGGTGGGCGCCACCAGCTTTGCCGAGGCGCTGCGCATCGGCGCCGAGATCTTCCATCACCTGAAAAAGGTGCTGTCCGCCCAGGGCCTCAGTACCGCGGTGGGTGACGAGGGCGGCTTCGCCCCCAACCTGCCCTCCAACGAGGCGGCGCTGGCGGTGATTGCCGAGGCGGTGGCCAATGCCGGCTACAGCCTGGGCGACGATGTCACGCTCGCGCTGGACTGTGCGGCGTCGGAATTCTACCGGGACGGCAAGTACGACCTGGCGGGGGAAGGCAAGCAGTATGACAGCGCCGAGTTCGCCGACTACCTGGCCACGCTGGCGGATAAGTACCCGATCATCAGCATCGAAGACGGCATGGACGAGAGCGACTGGGATGGCTGGAAGGTCCTGACCGACAAGATTGGCGACAAGGTTCAGCTGGTGGGCGACGACCTGTTTGTCACCAACACCAAAATTCTCAAGCGCGGTATCGATGAGGGCATCGGCAACTCCATCCTCATCAAGTTCAACCAGATTGGCAGCCTCACGGAAACCCTGGAGGCAATCCGCATGGCCCGCGAAGCCGGCTTCACCGCGGTGATTTCCCACCGCTCCGGTGAAACCGAGGACACCACCATCGCCGACCTGGCGGTGGCGACCGCCGCCGGCCAGATCAAGACTGGCTCCCTGTGCCGCTCGGACCGGGTGGCCAAGTACAACCGTCTGCTGCGCATCGAGGCCGAGCTGCATGGCATGGCTGCCTATCGCGGCCGGGCCGAGTTTCGCGCCTAGCGTGAGGCACACCAGCCGCGGGGCCGGACTGGCGCTATGAAGTGGCTGGCCCTGGGGCTTGCGATGCTGCTGCTGGCCGCACAGTACCGGCTCTGGTTTGCCGACGAGGGCAGTCTGGCTGAGCTACACCGCCTGCAGCAGGAAATCGACCAACAGCAGGCGCGCAATGCCGAGCTGGAGGCGCGCAATCTGCGCCTGGAGCAGGAGGTGATCGAACTGCAGCAGGGGCTGGAGACCGTCGAGGAACGCGCACGGCGCGACCTGGGCATGATCCGCGACGGGGAGACCTACTACCAGGTGATCGAGGCGGAACAGGACGATCAGCGCGATGACAATCGCTGAACCACGCTACTGGGGTGTCGTGCCCGCCGCCGGCAGCGGTGCCCGCATGGGCGCCGACTGCCCCAAGCAGTATCTCGAGTTAAAGGGCAGCGCCATACTCCAGCACACCCTGGACGCCCTGCTGGGCTTGCCACTGCTACAGGCCGTGATGGTGGCGTTGGCGCAAGATGACACACGCTGGGCCGGGCTCGCTGCGGCTCGGGACGAGCGGGTAAAGACTACCCGCGGCGGTGCGGAACGCGCCGACTCGGTGCTGGCCTGTCTGCGGGCCCTGGAAAGCCAGGCTGACCCCGAAGACTGGGTATTGGTACACGACGCCGCCCGGCCCTGTGTCAGCCAGGCCGAACTGGAAAAGCTGGTCGACAGCCTGAAGAATGACCCGGTCGGTGGCCTGTTGGCGCTGCCGGTGTCGGAAACCGTCAAGCGTGCTGACGCGGGTCAGCGGGTGGCCGATACGGTGGACCGCAGGAGCCTTTGGCTGGCCCAGACGCCGCAGATGTTCCGCTACGGGATGTTGCGCGCCGCCCTGGAGTCCGCCGCCGAACGGGGGCTGGCGGTGACGGATGAGGCGTCGGCCCTGGAGCAGGCGGGCCACGCCCCGCGACTGGTGGCGGGTAGCGCCAGCAATATCAAGGTCACCCGGCCGGCAGACCTGCCGATGGCGGAGCGTTACCTGGCGTTTCGGGATCAGCTACCTGAAGTGGAGAAGCAATAATGCGAATCGGACACGGCTTTGACGTACATCGCTTCTGCGCCGGCGACCACGTGATGCTTGGCGGTGTGCGCATCCCCCACGACCACGCACTGGAGGCGCATTCTGACGGCGATGTGGCCATTCACGCGCTCTGTGACGCCATGCTGGGGGCCCTTGGCCTGGGGGATATCGGCCGCCATTTCCCGGACGACGATCCCCAGAATGCCGATATCGACAGCCGCATCCTGCTCAAGTGCGTGTTTGCGTTGGCCCAGCAGCAGGGCTATCGCCTGGGCAATGCCGACCTCACTATCATCGCCCAGGCGCCCAAACTGGCGCCCCACATCGATACCATGCGGGCGGTGCTGGCCGCCGACCTCGACGCCGATGTGCAGGCGGTCAACGTGAAGGCCACCACCACCGAGGAGCTGGGATATATCGGTCGCCGCGAGGGCATCGCCGCCCATGCAGTGGTGGTGCTGCTGCCCGGATGACAAGACGTGGACATTTTGTGATGATGCGGTCTGCCGCAGGGGCCGCAGATTGATAGCAGGGACAGACCAGACGTGAACGCAACCAACCTTCGCGGCATCGGCATGACGTCCCAGCGCACCCGCGAGCGGCTGGTACAGCGCCTGCGTGAGCAGGGCATTGCCAGCACCAAAGTGCTGGAGGTGATTCGCAGCACGCCGCGGCATATGTTCGTTGACGAGGCCCTGGCCCAGCGCGCCTACGAAGACAGTTCGCTGCCGATCGGCTACTCCCAGACCATCTCCCAGCCCTGGATTGTGGCGCGCATGACGGAATTGCTGCTGGACACCGGCCCGGTGGATCGGGTGCTGGAAATCGGCACCGGCTCGGGCTACCAGACCGCGGTGCTGGCGCAGCTGGTGGGACAGGTGTACAGCGTCGAGCGCATCAAACCCCTGCAGGAAAAAGCCCGCGCCAGGCTGCGCGAGCTGCGGCTCAAGAACGTGCAGCTCAAGCACTCCGATGGTGGTGTGGGCTGGGATTCCCAGGCGCCCTTCGACGGCATCATCGCCACCGCCGCCCCGGAAACCATTCCCCCGGACCTGCTGGCCCAGCTCGGCCCCGGCGGCCGCCTGATCATCCCCGTGGGTGTCGATACCCAGTACCTCACCGTTGTGACCCGCACCGCGGCTGGCCTCGAAACCGAGACCTTCGACGAAGTGCGCTTCGTCCCCCTGCGGTCGGGTCTCGTGCGCTGAGAGCCGGCCCTGTGAAGCCGGCCGGTATTTTCTTGCGAGGCATGGCCATGGGGGCTGCCGACATTGTCCCCGGCGTGTCTGGCGGCACCGTGGCTTTTATCACTGGCATCTACCCACGCCTGCTGCACTGCCTGCGCAGCTTTGACCTCGAGGCCCTGCGGCTGTTGCTGCGCGCCGACATCCCGGGCGCCTGGCGCCATGTGGACGGCGCCTTCCTGGCCTGGCTGCTGGCCGGTATTGCCACCAGCATCCTTACCCTGGCGCGGGTGTTCGGCTGGCTGCTGGAGCACTATCCGGAGCCGCTGTGGAGCTTCTTTTTCGGCCTGATCCTGGCCTCGGCGCTGATGCTGATACGCCAGGTGCCGGGCTGGACCGCGGCCCGGGTGGCAGCCCTGGTGGCGGGTACCGCGCTTGCGCTGGCCATCGCCCTGGCGCCGCGGGCCGGCTTTGTGCCCGGCTATGGTGGGGTGTTCCTGGCGGGTTTTATCGCCATTTGCGCCATGATACTGCCGGGCATATCTGGCAGTTTTATCCTGCTGTTGCTCGGCATGTACGTGGTTACCCTGGATGCTATTCGCGGCTTTGACCTGGTTTATATCGCGGTATTTGGCATCGGCGCAGCCGCCGGCCTGATGTGCTTCAGCCGCCTGCTGGACTGGCTGCTGCAGCATTTCCGCGGCGCCACCATCGCCACCCTGACCGGTTTTTTGCTGGGCTCGCTGGCGGTGGTGTGGCCCTGGAAGCGCACCCTGTCCTGGGTCACTGGCCGCAACGGTGACCCGCGGCCGGCCCAGCAGTGGCCGGTGTGGCCCGGTGATTACGGCGCCGACCCCTGGTTGTTGGCCTGCGTGGTGCTCGCACTGGCGGGCCTGGCGCTGGTGCTGCTGGTGGATTTGCGTTGGGGACGCCTCACGGTAGAGGCGGACTAGGCCCATGGGCGGGTGGGGCAGGCGGGGAACATGGTTGCTGTGCCTGCTGCTCGCCGCCTGCGCCGGAGAGCCCACCCAGGCACCGGTGGAAAACCGCCACGGTGAAATCAAGCGCGCTCCCGATCGCTATGCCGTGCGCCGCGGCGATACCCTGTATTCCATCGCTTTCCGCTACGGCGTGGATTACCGGGACCTGGCGCGCCTGAACGGTATTCCCAGCCCCTACACTATCTATCCCGGCCAGGAGCTCAGGCTGAGCGGAAAGCCCGTTGCTGTGAGCAAAGCCGCGCCGGTGAAGGCCCCATCCACCGCCCCGACGGCAGTGGCCGCTACACCTGTCACGAAACCTTCATCGCCCCGTGTTACCACTAGCAGCCCGGTCGCGAGCAATCGCGCTGTCGAGGCCTGGCGTTGGCCCACGCGCGGCACAGTGGTGCGCAAGTTCACGGGCACCACCCACAAGGGCGTAGACATCGATGGCAAGGCCGGGGACCCGGTGCTCGCGACAGCGGCAGGCACGGTGGTGTATGCCGGCAGCGGTATCGTCGGTTACGGCAACCTGCTCATCGTCAAGCACAACCAGAATTACCTGAGTGCCTATGGCCATAATCGACGCCTGCTGGTGGGAGAGGGCGACAGGGTCAAGGCGGGTCAGAAGATCGCCGAGAAGGGCAGCAGCGCCACCAATGCGGTGAAGCTGCACTTTGAGATTCGCCGGGACGGCAAGCCGGTGGACCCACTCAAGCTGCTGCCCAGGCAGGGTTAGGGCGGTGATCAGGGCCCTGGCCGGGGCTATGAAAATGGGTTTCGATTTTCGCCGTTGTAGTCGCTGGGCATTGGGAGTAACCTAATTGGCCCTTTGAAGTAAACGCTTAGTTACATCTGTGGCTCAATGCGTTGCTGAAATTACTGGAAGAGTGATCAGGGACGCCTGAATCCCGCACTCTTAAGGGGAATGGCATCGCCGCAGGGCGGCGCCCGGGGGAAGCCAGCCGCTGGACTGATCGTGTACCGATCACGCACTGACGGCCTATTGATGGCGCAACAGAATAAGAGGTGAGGCATGGAAGTCCGATCCCGATCAACCGGTGGCAAGAAGAACAGCGAGGCAGCCGGGACCGCTGCTTCGAAAAGGGCAAATAAAACCGAGAGCAAGGAGAAGACGGCAGCGCGCAGGGGCTCAAATGGCGCGACTGCTGCTAAGGAGACCAGGGTGGCGGTCGAGAAGACTAAGACAGGGGCTCAAACGTCAGGGGGCCGGGGCAAAGCCGCGCGAGGCGGTACCGGTAAAGCAGCCGGCAAGACGGCGGCAAAGAAACCAGACTCGAAATCAGCGGCTAAAACGTCCGCAAAAATGTCGGCTGAAGCATCGACAAGCGCATCTACAACAGCATCGACAAAAGCATCAACAAAAGCATCGACAAAAGCGCCGGCCAAAGCCGCGCCCCAGCCAGCCGCTAAACCACGCACCAGCCGTGGTTACGATGACGGCGACGACAAGACCTTCAACAAATCGCTGGACGCTACCCAGCTCTATCTCAACGAAATCGGCTACTCCCCGCTGCTGACACCGGAGGAGGAAGTGCATTTTGCGCGCCTGGCGCGCAAGGGTGACGAGGCCGGCCGCAAGCGCATGATCGAGAGCAACCTGCGACTGGTGGTGAAGATTGCCCGGCGCTACATCAATCGCGGGCTGACGCTGCTCGACCTGATCGAGGAAGGGAATCTCGGTTTGATCCGCGCCGTGGAGAAATTCGATCCGGAGCGCGGTTTCCGCTTTTCCACCTATGCGACCTGGTGGATTCGCCAGACTATCGAGCGGGCCATTATGAACCAGACCCGCACTATTCGCCTGCCCATCCACGTGGTGAAGGAGCTCAATGTCTACCTGCGCGCGGCGCGGGAGCTGACCCAGCAACTCGACCACGAGCCCTCGGCGGACGAGATCGCCACCATGCTCGACAAGCCGGTGGATGAGGTGAAGCGCATGCTGGGCCTCAACGAGCGCGTGGCCTCGGTGGACACGCCGCTGGGCCCTGACTCAGACAAGTCCCTGCTGGACACGATTGCCGATACCCATGTCAGCGACCCCTCGCAGCTACTGCAGGAGAGCGACATCAAGGACAGCATTGGCATCTGGCTGGGCGAGCTCACCGACAAGCAGTGCGAGGTGGTATCGCGCCGCTTCGGTCTGCGCGGCTATGAGACCAGCACTCTGGAAGAAGTGGGCCGCGAGATCGGCCTCACCCGCGAGCGGGTGCGCCAGATCCAGGTCGAAGCCCTCAAGCGGCTGCGCGTGATCATGGAAACCCAGGGCCTCTCCTCGGAATCCATCTTCGGCTGATAGCCGCTTCAGAACAGTTGCGCAGGCTGGAAACAACAGTCCTGCACTATTTGCCGCTTGCTTGGCAGATGGAATGGCCTGATGACCTGGATTCCGTGGGAAACCAGGTCATCAGTCTGATTTAGACGGGCCTTCGCACTCGGGAGGAGCCCCGGGCGCAGCGGGTCAGCGCTCGAGAAGAGCCAGTTTGTTGGGTTTGCCTTCCCACTCTTCGGCGTCAGGCAGGGATTCCTTCATCTCGGTGATGTTGGGCCAGACCTCTGCGAGTTCGGCGTTCAGTTCCAGGAACACCTGCTGGTCCTCCGGTAGCTCGTCCTCGGAGAAAATGGCGTCCACGGGGCACTCCGGCTCACACAGTGCGCAGTCGATGCACTCATCCGGATGGATTACCAGGAAATTCGGGCCCTCGTAGAAACAGTCCACCGGGCACACCTCCACGCAATCCGTGTGCTTGCACTTGATGCACTGTTCGCCAACTACAAATGTCATCGCAGAAGTTCCTTCTGGTGGTTCTCAACAATGCGGCAGTGTACCCGTTCACCGGGCCAAAATGAACTGCGCTCAGTCAAGCTTGGCGCGCAGTTCATAAAGCAGGTCCAGGGCCTGCCGCGGCGTCAGGTTATCTACGTCAATGCCCTGCAACTGGTCTACCACCGGGTGCGGCGCGGCGCCAAAAAGATCGTCCTGGGCCGGTGAACGTGGCGTCGCTGAGGGGGCGCCGCCGGCTTCCAGTTCCGCCAGCTTGTCGCCCGCCTGCGCCAGCACTGCCGGCGGGATGCCCGCCAGTTTGGCGACCTGAAGTCCATAGCTGCGGTTGGCAGGGCCCTCTTGGATATTGTGCAGGAACACCACGTGATCCTGGTACTCGGTGGCATCCAGGTGCACGTTGGCCATGGTCGGGCACTGTTCGGGCAGGGTGGTCAGCTCGAAGTAGTGGGTGGAAAACAGGGTGAAGGCACGCACCTGCTGCGCCAGTTGCACGGCGGCGGCCCAGGCCAGGGACAGACCGTCGAAGGTGCTGGTGCCGCGCCCCACCTCGTCCATCAGTACCAGCGAGCGAGGCGTGGCGTTGTGGAGGATGTTGGCAGTCTCGGTCATTTCCACCATGAAGGTGGAGCGTCCGCCGGCCAGGTCATCGGAGGAGCCAATGCGGGTGAAAATCCGGTCCAGCGGCGACAGCCGGGCGCGCTCGGCGGGCACAAAGCTGCCCACGTGGGCCAGCAGGGCAATCACCGCCGCCTGGCGCATATAGGTGGATTTACCACCCATGTTAGGGCCGGTGATCAGCAGCATGCGACGCTGGTCGTTGAGCAGGCAGTCGTTGGCAATGAAAGGTTCTTCCAGCACCTGCTCCACCACCAGATGGCGCCCGGCGCTAATGTCGATCGTCTGTTCCTCCACGAACTCGGGTTCGCACAGGCTGAGGTTCTCGGCGCGCTCGGCCAGGGTCGCAAGAACGTCCAGTTCGGAGACGGCGGCGGCGGTCTGCTGCAGCGGCAGCAAGCTGTCGTTGAGCGCGTCGAGCAGGCCCTCGTACAGGTGTTTCTCGCGCGCCAGGGCCCGGCTTTTACTGGACAGGGCCTTGTCCTCAAACTCCTTGAGCTCGGGTGTGATATAGCGCTCGGCATTCTTCAGGGTCTGGCGCCGGATGTACTCATCGGGAGCCTGGGCCGCCTGCGCCTTGCTGATCTCTATGTAGTAGCCATGCACCCGGTTGTAGCCCACCTTGAGAGTGCTCAGTCCAGTGCGCTCCCGTTCGCGCTCCTCGATCTCCAGCAAGTAGTCGCCGGCGCCACTGGCAATGCTGCGCAGTTCGTCCAGTTCCTCGTCGTAGCCGTCAGCGATCACGCCGCCATCGCGCAGCACCACCGGCGGGTTCTCGATCACCGCGCGATTCAGCAGTTCCACCGTGTCGGGGTATTCGTTGCACTGCTGCTGCAGCTGGCCCAGCAGTGGGGTCTGGCAGCGATTCAGTTCGTTGCGGATGGCCGGCAGGGCGGCCAGTGACTGGCACAGCCGGGACAGGTCCCGGGGCCGGGCCGAGCGCAGCGCCACCCGCGACAGGATCCGCTCCATGTCGCCAATCGGCTTGAGCAGTTCGCGCAGGGTCTCGAAATGGTAGTTGGCTCCCAGGCCGCGTACCGCTTCGTGACGGCTGCCGAGAATCCCGGTGTCGGTGAGTGGCCGGTGCAGCCAGCGCCGCAGCATGCGAGCGCCCATGGCAGTCACAGCGGTGTTCATGACAGCAAACAGGGTATTGCTGTCGCCGCCCATCAGGTTGATGTCGATTTCCAGATTGCGGCGGGTGGCCGCATCCAGCACCACGCTGTCCTCGCGCCGCTCCCGGGCCAGGCTGGTCAGGTGTGGCAGGCTGGAACGCTGGGTGTCTTTGACATACTGCAGCAGGCAGCCGGCAGCGCCGATGGCCAGTGACATGCCCTCGATGCCAAAGCCGCTGAGGTCGTGGGTCTGGAACTGGCTGTTGAGCGCCCGCTGCGCCGCTTCCTGGTCAAACTCCCAGGCGGCCTGCAGACGCGCTCCGGGCCGCCGCTCAAGGTCCGGCAGCGGCAGATTGTCCTGAATCAGCAGTTCCGCCGGGTCCAGGCGCTGCAACTCGCCGCGCAGGGCCTCTTCACCTCGCACTTCCAACACCTGGAAACGCCCGGCAGACAGTTCCAGCCAGGCCAGCCCGAACTCGCCGCCCTGGTCGCTTATCCGGCCGCAGACCGCCAGCAGCAGGTTGTCGCGGGTTTCCTCCAGCAGCGCCTCGTCGCTCAGGGTGCCGGGGGTGACTACCCGCACCACCTGGCGCTCTACCGGCCCTTTGCTGGTGGCCGGGTCGCCGATCTGCTCGCAGATGGCCACCGACACGCCGGCGCGCACCAACCGCGCCAGGTAGCCCTCGGCGGCGTGGTAGGGCACGCCGGCCATGGGGATCGGCTCGCCGCCGGACTTGCCGCGGGCGGTGAGGGTGATGTCCAGCAGCTCCGCCGCCCGCTTGGCATCGTCGAAGAACAGTTCGTAGAAATCCCCCATGCGGTAGAACACCAGGTCCTGCGGATGCTGGGCCTTGATGGCCAGGTACTGGACCATCATCGGCGTGTGTTCTGACTGGGTTTTCGTGCTCAAGGGCGGGCGCTATTGGGGCGAAAACGCGCAGGTTAGCAGGGCTCATCTGCACCGGCAAACCGGGGCCTGTCGCCAGCCATATTCGGTCAATTCGGGCCACGGCTGCTGCCATATCGACCGGGAAAAGTGGTGTCCGGCGGGAATAGTTGGCGATTACCGGCGTTGTCATGGGTAGCGGGACAGGCGGATGGCCTGTTTCTGCTACCCGACAACGCACTGAATACAAAGGTATCGACCATGTCGCCAAGTCGAGCACGACTGATAAGCACCGAGACTCCTGACGCCGCCGTCCCCGCCGGCGTGGATGCCGCACCTGGCCCCGAAGCTCCGGCCCCAGCGCCGCAGCGAGCGGCTCGCAGGCGGCTTTTCCTGGCGATTGCCGGCGCCCTCTGCCTGGCTGCTGCGCTGGCGACGGTGGCTGTCTGGTGGCATTACCAAAGTACACATGTGGTGACGCGCAATGCCCTGGTGCGCTCGCATCTTTCCGAGCTTGGCGTTCGCGGCGAGGGCGTCATTGCCCAGGTGTTTGTCAGTGCCGGCGACCATGTCCGCCAGGGCCAGCTGCTAGCCGTACTGGAGAATGCCCACCTCATCGCACAGCGGGCGCAGATTGAGGCCCAGCTGAAAACCCTGGAGCAGCGAATCGCCGTTGACGAGGCGGCGTTTGGCATCGCCATGGAGAATGCCCGGGTCAGCCTGCTGCGCGCGGAATCCGAGTATCGCCAGATGCAGGCAGAGGCCGAGGCCGCGCGGATTCAGGCGGAAGACTCCCGGGCGTTTCACGCTGCGCGTCAGGCCCTGCAGTCCGATGGCGCGGTGTCGGCCGAGATCATTCGCGATGCCGCGGCCAAGGCCGCTATGAGCGCTTCACTGGCCACGGCCGCCAACGCGGCGATGGCCGGCAGCTTTTCCGATCTCGAGACCGCCAGGCTGGCGCAGGAAGAAGCCGCACTGCGGGAGGGCGAGCTGCTGGTCCTGAAGGCCCAGCGTGAGGAGCTGCTGGCGGAACTGCAGCGCATCGCCGCGGATGTCGAGAGCACCCGGGTTACCGCTCCCGCCGACGGCGCGGTGGTGCGCCGACTGGCGCAACCGGGTATGGCCGTAAAAACCGGCATGCCACTGCTCAGTCTCTGGCTGACGGAAGATACCTGGATCGAAGCCTGGATTCCGGAGGAGCAACTCGGCGACCTTCAGCCCGGTAGCACCGTGAGCGTGAGTTTCCCCGCGCTCCCCCATGCGGATTTCCCCGGGCGACTGGAACGTGTGGGGCTGGCGACCGACTTCGAGATGCCGGTGGACTACCTGCCGCAGACGCGCGAAACGCGCATGCGCCCGACGCCTCAGATCGGCGTGCAGATTCGCCTGGAAGCTGCCCCGGAATTGATGCGCCCGGGCATGTCAGCGGTGGTTGATATTCGCCGCGGGGGTGCCTGAGCGATGGGTATCGAAGCCAACGGTGCAGTCCGCGGCGCCCTGTCCAACTGGGATCGCCAACGCATCCCGACAGCCTGGCTGTATGCGCTGCTTGCGGTGGGCCTGTTGCCGCTGTCGTTGATCCTGGTGCGGCTGCTGGCGCTGCACAGCCCCGGCCTGTCAATGGCGACCGCGGTGGGTGACTGGCTGAACCAGTACCTGACGCTGCAGTGGGTCGGCTTTGAGGATCGCGATGTGATCCTCTATATCCTGCTGCTTCCGGTGGCGGCCTTGCTGATTGCCCTGACGCGCCTGACGCTGGGTATTCGCGTGCTCGGGTTTCGCTCCATCCTGATCGCTATCGGGATGCAGGAAAACGGTGTCGTACCCTGCCTGCTGCTGATCCTGCTGATTGCCGGCACCGTGGTGCTGGTCAGGCCCAGCATGCGCCGGTCAGGCATGCCTCTCTACGCGCGGGTGGCGGTGGTGCTCTGTGTGGTGTCATTCGTGATGCTCGGCGCGCTGTTTACCGGTGCCTGGCTGGATTCGGTCACGCTCTGGAGCATGGCCTTCTTCCCCCTGGTCATCCTGGCCATGCTCGCGGAGAGCATCGCCGATACCGTGGCCCGTGACGGCCTGGCAATGGCCGCCTGGCGCACCACCACCACGATTGTGCTGGCCGGTGTCATCGCGGGGCTGAACCAGCTCACGCCGCTGCGCGAGCTGTTGCTGTCCTGCCCGGAACTGCTGCTGGCACCACTGGTGGCGATTGTCTTCGTGTCCGAGTTCCTGGATATGCGGCTGCTGGAAGGCTTCCGCCCGGGTGCGAACCCGGGGCGCGTGCAGTCCGCCAGGCCGCAGCTTGCGGTGGTGCGCAATCGATTTCCCGAGGCCTCGCCCCGTCGCCTTGCAGAGCAGGTGCCGAAGCGCTACCGCCAGGCTTCGCTGCAGGCGCTGATCGATGAACTGCGGGACCGCGACTATGACGTGCAGGTGCTGGAGTGCGATAGCTCCTTGCCTTCCAAGCTGCGCAGCCTGGCGAATGCGGCGTTTCGCCCTCACGCCGCCGGCCTCTGCGTGCTGAATTACGCCGGTGGCGTCCAGGGCGCTTCACGGCTGTCACAGGTGCCGATGATCTGCGAAATACTCGGGATTCCACACACGGGCCCCGGGGCCGAGGCCGGCGTACTGAGGGCCAGCCGCCCGCAGCAGCTCGATGAACTGCGAGCCGCCGGCCTGCGGGTGCCTGTTGCCATAAGCTATCAGCAGGCCCGGCGCTTCCTGCAGGCGGGCAGCGGATTCCTGTCTGTCCGCTCATCTGGCCATGTAGATCGAGGCGCGACCCGAGTGGGAAATGCACGGCGTCTCAAAACGGTGTGCGATCGCATGGCAGGGGCTGGCGAGGGCTACCTGATTGAGCGGATTCCGGCCGGCCAGGCGGTGACTGCGATTGTCCTCAACCCGGAAGCGGCTGATGCCGCCCGGGTGCTGCCACTGCTGGAACGCGGTTCCGGCCGACAGCCCTTCCGCCGCGAGGCCGATCTCACCAGCGAATGCCGCGCTGCAGCCGTCAGCGCCGCCCTCTGCGCCGCCAGGGCGCTGCAGTGCTGTGACGTGGCCAGGGTTGACCTGTATTGCAACGAGTCCCGTGAGGTAACGGTCGTTCGCGTACTCGCCGTTGACCCGCTGGCAGAGCGCAGCGCCAGCGGCGTTGCAGCCGCCCTCGGCGGTCTGTCACTGGCAGACGTCGCTGAGCAGGCAATGCAGTCCGCGCTCGCCAGGGCGTCGCTGGCCACAGCTTCTCACCCGGTCGGGCAACCGGCCATCAATACCCCATCTACCGACAACGACAACAGGAGTTCTGAACCATGCTTAACTTCAGCCTCATCCGCGATGCTATAGATACCGAACCGTTTCTCAATGAGATTGCCGCACTGGACGGTGCCTGGGAGCAGGCCACCGGGCGGCAGGACAAGATCCGCGTGCAGCGCGAGGCACTGTCTATCCCCCTCCGTGGCCTGCGCAAGTCGGCCATCGCCGGGCGACCGCGCCGGGACGTGCTGGAGAGCCGTTGGACCAGCGGGTCGGTGGCCTTCCCCCACGCTCGCAGGTTCATTCAGTCTGCGGCGGATGAACTCGGCGGCCTGCCCGGGCGTGCCAAAATCGTAAACCTTGCGCCGGGAAAACGCGTATACCCGCATGTCGACCGTGGCGCATACTATCTTGTTCATGCTCGATTCCACCTGGTGTTGAGGTCGACCCACGGCTCGATGCTCCGCGTGGGTGAGGAAACGCAGTGCCTCCGGAATGGTGAACTCTGGTGGTTTGACAACAACAAGATCCACGAAGCCTGGAACGATGGCGATGAAAATCGGATTCATCTCATTTTTGACGTACTTCCGGCAGCGCACAGCGAGTCTTTCGCCGTTAACCAGGCGCCTTAACAAGCTGCCCGGGCGGCGCTTTCACGGCGTAGCCGCACTGTTTCTCCTGGCCACCCTGGTTGTGGCCATCGACCCTGTGCGTGTGACAGCGCAAGAGGGTGCAGAGGAGGCTGCTGAAGAAGCCGCGGAGGAAGCCGCCGAGGAATCAGCCGAGGAAGCGGCGGAGGAAGCCGCGGAAGAAGCGGCCGAGGAAGCCGCGGAAGAAGCGGCCGAGGAAGCTGCGGAAGAAGCGGCCGAGGAGGCCGCCGAAGAAGCTGCCGAGGAGGCCGCGGAAGAAGCCGCCGAGGAAGCTGCGGAAGAAGCCGCCGAGGAAGCCGCCGAGGAAGCTGCGGAAGAAGCTGCGGAAGAAGCTGCCGAGGAGGCCGCGGAAGAAGCCGCCGAGGAAGCCGCGGAAGAAGCCGCCGAGGAAGCCGCGGAAGAAGCTGCCGAGGAAGCCGCGGAAGAAGCCGCCGAGGAAGCCGCCGAGGAAGCGGCTGAGGAGGCTGCTGAAGAAGCCGCGGAGGAAGCCGCGGAGGAAGCCGCGGAGGAAGCCGCGGAGGAAGCCGCCGAGGAAGCTGCTGAGGAAGCCGCCGAGGAAGCTGCCGAGGAGGCGGCCGAAGAAGCTGCGGAAGAAGCGGCTGAGGAAGCGGCTGAGGAAGCCGCCGAAGAAGCTGCTGAGGAAGCCGCGGAAGAAGACGCTGAAGAATACGCTGAGGAAGCTGCGGAAGAGGCAGCCGAGGAAGCGGCCGAGGCGGAGCTGGAGGCATCGGCTGAGGACTATCCGGAAGACTACCTCGACGACGCCCTCGATGACGACTTTGAAGAGGGCCTGGAGGATGACGTTGAGGATGACCTGGACGAGGTTCTCGACGAAGAGTTTGAGGACGACCGGGACGACCTGGATGACGAGTGGGACGACGACGAGTCAGATTCGGAGGGGCGCTACGATTCTGAGGCCGAGGACTACGACTATGAGGAGGGCCTCTCTGCCGATGCCCAGGTAGAGCGATCTGTAGATCGCCTGCTGAACATGATTGAGCTGGAACCAGAGCTCTTCGTGGCCCGCGATGAGTTACTGGTGCTGGCGAACGCCCGGGACGTGCAGGCGATTGCCGCCAACCCACAGCTGAGCTCAGTCTCTATCGACGACCTGAGTAGCCTGGGCGACTCCCTGGGCCGTTTTGTGATCCAGGGCGATGTGCGCCTTGACCAGCTCAAGACGGACTTCAGCCGGCGCTACCCGGATGCTGCCATCGACTTCAATCACGGTTTCGCCCTCGCGCAGGCTCCCCGGCCCGGCGCTACCGCCCTGGGCCTGTATCGCACGGAGGCCATAGATCCACAGGCCGGTCTGCGCGTCGGTATCGTCGACAGCAGCGTGAACCTGCAACACCCGTTGCTGTCAGGCGCCGGGATACGGCAGCGCCAGTTTGTGCCGGTAGCGCAGCAATCGACCAGCGATCACGGCACGGCGGTGGCGTCACTGTTGGTAGGGCAGTCGGATTCCTTCGCGGGCATGGCGGTAGGCGCCCAGCTCTATTCCGCGTCGGTGTTCTTCAGGGATGCCCGCACAGACCTGATCGCCTCGACAGACGGCCTGGTTACTGCGCTGGCCTGGCTGGCGGAGCAGGGCGTAGATGTTGTGAACATGAGCCTGGCGGGACCACCCAACGCGGTTGTCGAGCGTGCCCTCCAGCGACTGAGCGAGCAGGGCACGCTGGTTGTTGCCGCCGTCGGCAACGATGGCCCCTTCGCTAAACCGCGATACCCTTCGGCCTAT
This sequence comes from Halieaceae bacterium, assembly GCA_028282105.1. Taxonomy (GTDB): domain Bacteria; phylum Pseudomonadota; class Gammaproteobacteria; order Pseudomonadales; family Halieaceae; genus JANQIO01. The sequence goes on from JANQIO010000038.1 coordinate 37,507, forward strand.
GCCAGCGTGATTGGCGTGGGTGCGGTCGATGAGAGTGGCCGGGCCTACCGTCGATCCGGCCGGGGCAATCACGTGGAGTTTACTGCGCCGGGTGTCGACGTATGCGCCGCCGCCGGCAACGGCGAGATTCGACCCTTTACCGGAACCTCCTTTGCCGCGCCGGTGGTGTCCGGGCTGCTATTGCAAAGGCTGAGCACCTCACCTGATCCGCAGTCCGCGCTGGAGGCACTGCGCGCTGACACCCTGGATCTGGGCCGGCCCGGCACGGACCCGGTCTTCGGCCGGGGCCTGGCCGGTCGCAGTCTGCTGCTGCGTCCCTTACAGCCCTGATCCGTCCCAGCCCGACTGGATGGCCTGTTGCTCCTCGGTGTAGCTGAGCTCAGTGGCCCGGGTCAGGGCCGGCGCCAGTTCGGCTCCGGCTTCCAGGCCTTCAGCGACCCGGTAGGCATCACTTTCCTGTGCGCTAACGCTGCCTTGCTGGCTTATCAGCTCCCAGCGGCCCGCCCGGTCGCGACAGGCCACACCGCTAGACTCTGCGCCCGCCTGTGAACTCATGAACTCGCGGCAGAAGGTGTCGGCCTCTGTCGTGAAGGACAGCATTGGCGCAATACTGATCGAGCCGTCAGCGCTGCTGCGCACGTCGCCACTGGGCACAGATTCCATCACCTCCTGCAGCAGCGCCGCGTAGCCTGCCTCCCCGGCGTCAACCGTGGGGCCTGCCGGGGATTGGAAAAGCTGGGTGTTGGTGGCGATAACCGTGGCCAGCCCGGCGGCGATAGCCAGTCCCACCAGCCCGCGGCGACGGGGGAAGGGGAGTATCTCCGCTGATTGCGGCTCCGCTAGCTGCTCCGGTTCGGGCCGCGGCTGGCGGATGGCATCCACCAGTCTCGAAGGTACTGGCATCTCCAGCAATTCGTCTGCCGCGGCGGCGAACGCCTTGTCGGCTTTGGCCAGCTTATCCAGCAGTTCCCTGGACGCCGGGTCATCGAAGCGCTGTTCTCGCGCCTCGGATGTATCCCCGGCGGGTAACTCGCCATCGTGAAGCGCCATCAGTTCATCAATGTCATCACGCATTTTCTTGTCCTCTCTCCGGGCTCGCTTCGGCCTCTTCGAGTATGGCCGTGATCCTCGCCCTGGCTCTGGCCAGGCGGCTCATCACGGTGCCCACAGGTATATCCAGGGTGTCAGCGGCCTCACGGTAAGAATGCTCTTCAACGGCCACCAGCAGCATCACCACCCGCTGCTCTTCGGGCAGCTCGTCGATAATCCGCGACAGCACGCTGAGCATATTTTCCCGTTCCGGCAGACCTTTGCTGCCCGCATCGACCAACTCTTCAACAGAGTCCTCATGCAGGTGTTCGGAGCGCCTGCCCTGGCTCCGTAGCTGATCGATATGCAGGTTTTGAATGATTCGATAGACCCAGGAATCCAATCGGGTGCCGACCTGCCACTGGTCCCGCTTGAGCAGCGCCTTCTCGCAGGCCTGCTGGACGAGATCGTCGGCCTGGTCCAGGTCGCCCGTCAGCGTCAGCGCAAAACGCCGAAGCCGCGGAAGTAGTGAAACCAGCTCTTCGGTAAAATCAGAGGTCATTCCTTGCCCGCTATGGCGCTGCCGCACCGGCAGCCAGATGATTTTACAGTCGCTCCGCGCCGGCTTCAGCGCTGTGCCCGGCGTCTGCCGGCTGTATCCCTGAATGCGCTGGCCGGCACCCCTTGGTAGCGGCGAGGTGACCGCAACCACCATGACGCGCTTGCCGGCTCCAGCCCCGGCACGGCGGTTCACCTGCCCCGGCACACGGGTGTGCCCGAAGCCCCATTTAACCTCATGCAAGGGTCTCCAGCTAGCACCTGATTCTTTCAGAAGCATCATTCTCACGCCTTTTGTTCAACTGGGTGGATGTTCATTGCGGTGTGAATCTCCACCGCCAATACACCTATAACGCTCGTGGTTTCACTTTATTCCCATTAAATCTGCAGTCCTGGCAGCGACGCAGAGGCGGCGGCAAGATTTTTTTTACGATCCGGGGAATAGCTGTCGAAAGCCGGCGTTGTAGCTAGTGTCCCAACCGCAGATTTGAACACGGAGATCACCATGCAATACGAGAACCTGAACCGGGAACGAGTTCGACAGGCAGCGGGCGACACCGTTTTGTCTATCTGTCCGGCCGGCGTGCTGGAATCGACGGTTATCCTTCCCAGCGCCCCCGGATCACAGGCTCCGCTGTTGGCGCTGCACGGCATATCCCGCAACGCCGGTGAGCTCTGCGGTGCGTTTGCCGCCGCCGCGGAAGCCACCGGACGCATCGTAGTGGTACCACACTTCACGGCAGACAAATGGCCGGTTTATCAGCGCATCACCCGGCGCGCACGCCCCGACAAGACGATACTGGCCCTGCTCGCCACACTGCGAGCCATGGACGCCGCCTTTCGCGGACCGGTCGATATTTTCGGTTTCTCCGGCGGTGCCCAGTTGGCACATCGCTTCGCCATGCTGTACCCGGAAGCGGTGGGCGACTTGCACCTCGGCGCAGCCGGTTGGTACACGCTCCCCGACGAGTCGGCGGCCTATCCCTACGGCATTGGCGAGTCCGCCACCCGTCAGGAACCGTGGAGCCGCTTGATGAGGTCCGGGCTGCGCAGCTATTTGCAACGTCGCATCAGCGTGTACGTGGGTTCGGACGACACGTCCCGGGACGAGTCACTACGCCAGAATGAAGTGGTTGATGATCAGCAGGGCGCGCATCGGCTACAACGAGCCCGCCGCTATGTGGCCTCAGTCAATGGCCGCCAGGCGGCGCTCGGGCTGCCGCGCAGCGCTCGACTGACGTTCCTGCAGGGCTGTGATCACAGCTTTAGCACCTGCGTAGCGCGAGGAGAGCTCGCGCTCAAAGTTTGCCAAAACAACTGACCAATGATTGATTGCAAAAAAAGGAAGCCAGCCATGACCCTCAAAGCCATTACTAATGACCCAGTCACCCTGTTGAGCAATGCCCATTGGTGCTTCGCCGCCCGGCGCGTGGACCAGGCCGACGCGGTATCCCTGCACCAGAACTACAGCCGCGTGCGGCCCGGTGATCTTGTCCTGGCCCGGGTGCTGGAGATCGGCCAGCATCGCGGCATCCAGTTGCGCTCCGGCAGGCGGGCGGTGCTGTCCCCGGGAGATCTGGTGGTGATGCCCTGCGGTGCGCGCTATGCCCCCGACCAGTTCGAGGGCGTTGCGGAAATCGACCCCAGCGGTACCGATATGCTCGCCGGCGGCGGCTGTCTGGGTCGCGCCAGGTACAAGAATGAACGTGTCCGTTCTGCCACCCGCGTGCTACCCCTGGGTTGCGTCGCCGACCGCCACGGCAAGACGCTCAACCTGGAGTCCTACGTGATAGAGGCCACATCAGCGCCCACATCAGTGCCATTGATCGCCGTGGTGGGTACCTCCATGAACTCCGGCAAGACCCTCGCCACTGCAAAACTCAGCCATGGGCTGCGCCTTGCGGGGCTGCGTGTCGGGGCCATCAAGGCCACCGGCACCGGGTCGTTCGGTGACTACCACCAGTATCAGGACAGCGGCGCCCATTTTGTCGCAGATTTCAGCGACGTCGGCATGGCGACCACCTATCTTGAGCCGATCGATCGGATCAAAGCGGGTATCTGGCGCCTGTTGGGCGCGGCTGAGGCCGCCGGATGCGAGGTAGTGGTGATGGAGATTGCCGATGGCCTGTTGCAGGCGGAGACCGGGGCGCTGCTGCGCGACCGTGAACTCAGGGAGCGTCTGTCCGGGCTGGTGTTCGCCTGTGGTGATGCGGTCGCTGCCCAGGGCGGGGTTGGCATGCTGCGCTCCTTCGGCCACGAAGTCACGACCCTGACCGGCATGCTCAGCTGCTCGCCCATGTTGTCGAGCGAAGCCACTGCGGCCACCGGGGTGCAGGTGCTCACCAAGTCTGAGCTCGCGGAGCCCTCGGAGGCCCTGTCCGTGTTGCGCGCGGCGCATGGCTTCCAGCGCCCCGATGTAATCGGCGGCGACTGAACCTACGTAACAAAAGCAGCGCGGTTCCTGTGCGTCTGTGCAGTGATGAAGTTCCAGGACAAACGGTAAGGAAATAGTGAGTATGATGGTTCGATCACCCCGTAACCGTGGCTGGATGGCGCGGTCTGGAAACACCGCTGCGTTTTGTCTGCTGACTTGCTTCACAGCGCAGGCCCAGTCGGAAGATGAGGACGAGCCACGCTTCTTTATTGAAGTGGAGGGTGGTGCCGAGTACGACAGCGTGGTCTCCCTGGACGAACTCGACCTGAGTAGTGAAGAGAGCGATACCGCAATCCGCGCCGAGGCCACCGTCGGTTATATGCAGCCTCTCGGAGAGACCGTTGAACTGGACCTCAGCTACAGTTACAACGTGCTGGACTATCAGGATTTCTCTGAAGTTGACCAGAATTCGCACATTGTCAGCGCGGACCTGAAGAAAGACCTGGGCGATGCAGACATCGGGCTGTCCGGCTTTTATGTCAATTCCGACCTGGACGACGAATCCTTCCTGGAACTGGCGCGCATATCGCCCTATGTGTCTGGGTTCTTTACCAGGGGGTGGTTCGCGCGCGCGGGCGTCGTCTACGCAGATAAGACCAATGACGTGAACTCCGGCCGAGATGCCACTACCGTGATCGGTGAAGTCGACCTGTACCACTTCCCACCCGGGAAGCCCTGGTTCGTCAATATCGGCTACAAGTACCGGGACGAAGATGCCGACGCCTCGCGCTTCGACTACACCGGCAATACGTTCAAGGCGCGCTACGTGCACCGCCTGACGCTGATGGGGAAGAAAGCGCGCTTCGAAGTGTCCTACCGCTACCTGGACCGCGACTACAGTTCGGTGACACCGTCTATCGGTGAAGATCGTTCCGATGAGCGTGACCGCGCGCACGTGCAACTGGAAGTATCGCTCGCGCCGCGTTTGGATGCCGAGTTGTACTACACCTATTCCGACTGGGAATCGAACCTGGAAAGCGTGGACTTCAACCAGTACGTCACCGGAATGGTGCTCCGCTACCGTTGGGAGCGGTGACCCGGCCTGCATCCGGGCAGGGTCGAATAGCTGCCTGTAGCGCCTGACCAATCACCGGGCTCCGGATCCGGGGTGGCCGGCAGCAGCCGTACAGCGGTGCGCCGAAATGGGCAGCGGCTGCGCGGCTGGGGTATGATCAGCAGCGTTTTTTGTACCCGGAATTCTCCCTATGCAGGGCAGCAGGTTCAGCGCCCGCACTACCGTGTTGTGGCTCAGCGTCTTGTTGGTCGCTTTCTCGGCCCGGCCGGCGCCGGCTGCGGGTTACCCGCCCGCCGGGCCCGGAGTTGAGTTTGCGGCCGTGCTGGCGCTGCCTCCCGGACCGGCGCCCACCGTCCTGCCCTATGGCGAGCAGCCACAGCAATTTGTCGAACTGTCGAGGCCGGCGCAGGGTGATGGCCCGTTTCCGGTGGTGGTGTTTATCCATGGCGGCTGTTGGCTCAAGCAGTTCGATATCGGCTACAGCCGCGCCCTGGCGACTGCCCTCAACCAGGCGGGCTATGCCGTGTGGAACATCGAGTACCGGCGCCTGGGAAACGAGGGCGGCGGCTGGCCCGGCACGATGGATGACATTGCGGCGGCGCTGGCTTTGCTGGCGAATGAAGCCCCGGCGGGGCTTAACCTTGATCGCGTGGCCATTGCTGGCCATTCAGCCGGCGGCCACCTGGGCTTGCTGGCGCCTGCCCGAGCCCCGCGCGCACTGACGGTGCGCGGGGTGCTGGGGCTGGCCCCCATCACGGACATTGCCCACTACGCCACCGGTGAAGGCAGCTGCAACCAGGCCGCGGCGGCGTTCCTGGACGGCCTGTCAGATGCGCAGCGGGCGGCTGCCAACCCCGCTCTGCAACCGGCACCGCGCGGTGCCGTGCTGCTCTATGGCAGCCGGGACCGCATTGTGCCGATGGAAGTGCCTTTTGTAGCCCCCGACCGGCTGGTGACCCTGGCCGTCGGCCACTTTGACTGGGTACATCCCGGTACCGCGGCTTTCCAGCGCTTCCTCGGGGAACTGGCGCAGGTGCTGCAGTGATTACCCGGGAAGCTATCCTCGAACTGGATCGCCTGGACCCGCTGGCGCTGCAGCGGGATGCGTTCGCGCTGCCCCGCGACAAGGTCTACCTGGATGGCAACTCCCTCGGCGCGCTGCCACGAGCCGCGGCGGTGCGCGTGCAGGACACGGTACAGCAGCAGTGGGGCGTGGACCTGATCAGCAGTTGGAACCGGCACGGTTGGATCGACCTGCCCCAGGCGGTGGGCGAAAAAATTGCGCCTCTGGTCGGGGCAGCGCCGGGCCAGGTCATCTGCGCCGATTCAATCTCCGTCAATTTGTTCAAGCTGCTGTCGGTAGTCTCTATGCTGCGGCCGGAGCGCCCCGTGGTGCTGTCGGCGGCGGACAACTTCCCCACCGACCTGTACATGGTGCAGGGTCTGTCGCAGTTGCTGGGAGAGCAAAAGCTGCGGCTGGTGCAGGTGGCCGAGGCGGAAATCACCGACGCGCTTAACGAACGGGTGGCGGCGGTGCTGTTGAGCCATGTGAATTTCCGCACCGGGCGCATCCTGCCGATGGCGGAGATTACGGCGGCTACCCAGACGGCAGGTGCGTTGTCGATCTGGGATCTCGCCCACAGCGCCGGTGCGATGCCGGTGGAGCTGGATGCCTGCCAGGTCGATTTTGCGGTGGGCTGCGGCTACAAGTATTTCAATGGCGGTCCCGGTGCGCCAGCCTGGGTGTACGCCGCCGAACGCCACCAGGACGCGGTGCAGCAGCCCCTGTGCGGCTGGATGGGCCACCGGGACCCCTTCGTGTTCGACCCGGACTACGAAGCTGCCGCAGGGATGCTGCAATATCTGTGCGGCACGCCCCCGGTACTGTCGATGGCGGCCCTGGACGCGGCGTTGGACCTGTTTGCCGATATTGACATGCAGGCGCTACGCGCCAAGTCCCTGGCCCTGGGCACCCTGTTCCTGGAGCTCCTGCACAAGACAGAACTGGCGGCAGAGCTGCGCCTTTTGTCGCCTCCCGAGTCGGAGCTGCGCGGCAGCCAGCTCGCCTTCAGCCATCCCCAGGCCTACGGATTGGTGCAGGCCTGGATTGAGCGCGGCGTGGTGGCGGATTTCCGCGAGCCCGACGTGCTGCGGGTGGGCTTCTCACCGCTGTACAACAGCTACGGCGACATCTGGCAGGCGCTGGAAGCGCTGCGTGAAGTGATGGCTCAGCGCGAACACCTCGACCCCCGCTGGCAGCAGCGCCAGAAAGTCACCTGATCGGCCAGGATGAAAAAAATCAGCTCGAGGGGCTTGCACCTTTGGCATAACACTGGTTACATATACAGTACTTCGTTCAGGTGAATACCTGTGGCTTTTCGGCCAACCACCCGAGCGATATGCCGCCGGCATCCGGGCCCACTGGGGAGCGGTGCCAACCAACACGATAAGCAGTGACTGCAAGTCGGCAGCCATCGTGTTGGCAGGGTGCAGCGGCCATAACAAGACCAGAGGTGAACAACCATGGATGCCAACAAGCAAAAAGCTCTTGATGCCGCCCTCAGCCAGATCGAACGTCAGTTCGGCAAAGGTACCGTCATGCGGATGGGGGATACCGAACAGGCGGCCATTCCCAGTATTTCAACCGGTTCCCTGGGCCTGGATGTTGCCCTCGGCATCGGCGGCCTGCCGCGGGGCCGGATCGTGGAAATCTACGGGCCGGAATCCTCGGGCAAGACCACGCTCACCCTGCAGGTGATCGCCGAAGCCCAGAAAGCCGGCGGCACCGCGGCCTTCATCGACGCGGAGCACGCCCTTGACCCCAGCTACGCTGAGAAACTGGGCGTGCAGATTGACGACCTGATCGTCTCGCAGCCGGATACCGGTGAACAGGCCCTGGAAGTCACCGAGATGCTGGTGCGGTCCGGTGCCGTTGACGTGCTGGTGGTGGATTCGGTGGCCGCACTCACCCCGAAGGCGGAGATCGAGGGCGAGATGGGGGATTCCCACGTCGGCCTGCAGGCGCGCTTGCTCAGCCAGGCCATGCGCAAACTGACCGGCACCATCAAGCAGACCAACTGCATGGTGATCTTCATCAACCAGATTCGTATGAAGATCGGCGTTATGTTTGGCAGCCCGGAGACCACCACGGGCGGTAATGCACTCAAGTTCTACTCCTCTGTACGTCTGGATATCCGTCGCATTGGCGCGGTCAAGGAAGGCGACGAGGTGGTGGGTAACGAGACGCGTGTGAAGGTGGTGAAAAACAAGGTCTCGCCACCCTTCAAGCAGGCTGAATTCCAGATCATGTACGGCAAGGGAATCTATCGGATGGCGGAAGTCATCGATATTGGTGTGAAGCTCAATCTGGTCGACAAGTCCGGCGCCTGGTACGCCTACAAGGGCGATAAGATCGGCCAGGGCAAGGCCAATGCAGCCAAGTTCCTCGAAGACAACCCGGCGATCTCCGGTGAGATAGAGGGGCAGATTCGCGCCCAACTGTTGAACCTGCCGAATCCTGCCGGTGAGGAAGCTGAGGCGGCAGAGGACACGGTGGAAGAAATGGCGGCTGACAGCCTGGAAGCCGGCGTCGAAGAGTAAATCTTTGCGAACCACAGAGACGGACAACCCCACGGGGCACCGCTGGTAGCCGGCTTTGAGCGTGCCGGCTACCTTTCCCCACCTCGCCACGGGTGGGGGAAACCCCACTTCGCGTACCACGGTTCCCCTCCGGTGGTGCGCGTTTTTTGTGGTTCAGAGCGACTCATAGCTGGCTCATGGCTTACTCATGGCTGGCTCATGGTTAGAACAACGACTACCACCATCGCCACTGTGCCAGTCCCAGCCGTGAGAATAGCCGGGTGAATAGCCGGGAGAATAGCCGGGAGAATAGCCGAGAGCACAGCAGGCGCGTGGCACGTGCTTTCGGCGGCAGTGAAAGTGCCGGATCATCCGCAACCGCGCGATTGCAGAAGGCCTGGGTATGCAAGATCGACTGACTGAATTTGGTGTAAACGACATCCGCTTACAGGCGATGAACCTGTTGGCGCGCAGGGAGCATCTGCGCCATGAGCTGGCGACCAAGTTAAAAAGGCGTTTTGGCGGCGAGGCCGAACCCCTGATCGAGGCCGCGCTTGATGATCTCAGCACGGAGGGCCTGCTCAGCGATGAGCGCTTCGCGGAATCCTATATCCGCCAACGTATTGGCAAGGGCTACGGGCCAGACCGTATCCGCCAGGAGCTGAGGCAAAAAGGTCTCAACACGGTGCTGCTGGAGCTGGCCCTGGAAGCCGCAGACGTCGATTGGGCGGAGCGGGCGGCTGGGGTTCGGCTCAAGAAGTTTGGCGCCGCGCCGCCCCTGGACTTCAAAGAGAAAGCGCGCCAGATGCGCTTCCTCAACTACCGTGGTTTTAGCGGTGAGTTCGCTGCTGCAGCGTTGGATTTCGACGCGTCGGAGTTCGCTGACTAGGCGGCCGGCCAGGTGCAGCCGGCCAGGTGCGGCCTGCCAGGTGCGGCCGGCAAGGTGCGACCGGCCAGGTGCTGCCGGCCAGGTGCGACCTGCGCGGCTAGCTAGTCCGTGCCCGCTGGTAGCGTGATCACTACCCGCAGGCCTGTGGCTGCATCGCCCCCACCGCCAGGCCCCGCGCTCCGGCGGTTTTCTGCCTGTATCGACCCCTGGTGCTGCTCGATGGCCCGGCGCGCAATGGACAGGCCGAGGCCAAAGCCGCCGGTCTCGCGCTGGCGTGCCTGGTCCAGCCGGTAGAAGGGCTCAAAGATACGCTCCAATTCCTCTGCCGGTGCGCCGGGCCCCTGGTCTTCCACGGTAATCCTGTAGTGGGTTTCCTGACGGTTGGCTTGTTCACGACTGAGGCTGACCTCGACGCTGGTATCTGCCGGTGTGTAGCGAATGGCGTTGCGGATAACGTTTTCGAAGGCGCGCTTGAGTTGCTCACCGTGGCTGCGCTGCAGGGCCTCATCCAAGGCGGTCTCAAACGCGACGGACTTGCCCTCGGCTTTGGCTTCAAAGGCAGCGTCTTCGCATACCGCCTGCAGCAGGCTGACCAGGTCGAGGCTGTCCTCCATGCTGGCGGCATTGTCCGGGGTGGCCAGCAGCTGGCCGATCAGGTCGTCCAGCAGGCTTGTTTCCCGCTCTATGCGCGCCAGCTGTTCGGCGCCGCGCTGCGGATCTTTTTCAGCCAGCGCCAGCGCCACGCGCATGCGCGCCAGCGGCGAGCGCAGCTCGTGGGAGACATCGCTGAGCAGGCGTTTCTGGGCCGTGATCTTGTCCTGTAGCTGGGCGGCCATGCTATTGAAATCCCGGGCCAGGGCGTCGGTTTCGTCGCCGCCGCGCTCGGGCACATCGATACGCGCCGCCAGGTTGCCACCCGCCAGGTCGCGGGAGGCTAGCTGCAGATGCTTGAGCGGTCGGGTGAGGTAGCGGGACACCAGGTAGCTGATGGCCCCGCTGATGATCACGGCGATCAGCAGGCGCAGCCACAGGTGTTGGGTCAGGAAGGCAATCATGGGTGAAGCTGGTGGCCGCGGTACGATGATCAGCTTGAGCGGCCCCCACTCCGGCCGGAACATCTCCTGGCCAAACATCATGCGATCACCGGCGCGGTGCAGCACCCGGCGCCGGAAGCCTGCCAGTCGGCTGATCACCGCTTCAGTGCCGGGAATCAGCTTGCGACCAAACACCTCCCGGCCATCGCTATCCACCAGCCGGATGTCGATGCCGTCTTCGTTCTCGCGCTCCCTGATCCATGCCTCCAGCTCGTCCTTGGCCACAGTCTGCAGGCCATAGAAGATCCGGTAGATACTGTGTGAGGCGGGGCCGAGATCGCGAAAGCCGGGGCCTGGCAGCATGGGTCCGCCGGGCGGTGGTCGTGCGATGGCCTCGCGGTCAGCTCCGGGACGCCGGGCGTCCAGGCGTTGTGCTTCCGGGGGCCGGCCTTCCGGGGGCCGGCCATCCGGGGGCCGGCCATCTGCGCGACCGAGCGTGGCGCCAGGTGGTGCGGGCCCGCCAACCGGTGCGGATTGGGTGGAGACGTTTGGAAAGTCCGGGAAGCCACCGTCATACAACACAAAATAGCGCCCCGCCAACAGCCAGCTGACGATGATGGCAATCATCGACAGCCAGAAGCCCAGAAAAATTTTGGCAAACAGGTTCACGGCTTGGTGTTCACGGCGGCAGCGTCAGCGCTTGCGCCTTACTGGGCGGCCACTTCCGCTTCGGCGCGCACCAGCTGGTAGCCGACGCCGCGGATATTCTTGATCAGCTCCGCTTCGCCCAGTTTCTTGCGCAGATTGCTCACATGCACGTCGACACTGCGGTCGTAGGCCGTGAGGGCGCGCCCCAGTGCCTGCTGGCAGATCAACTCCTTGTTGACCACGTCGCCGGCATGGCGCACCAGCACCAGCAGCACATTGAACTCAGCGGTAGTGAGCTTGACTTCCTTGCCGTCGAACTGGACCTTGCGCTCCGAGGTGCTGACATGCAGTTTGCCGACATCCAGCTGGTGGCTGTCATCTTCGCGGCTGCGCTCGGTACGGCGCAGGATGGCACGCAGCCGCGCGGCCAGTTCGCGCGGGTTGCAGGGCTTGGGCAGGTAGTCGTCAGCCCCCATCTCCAGCCCGACGATGCGGTCGGTATCTTCACCGCGGGCGGTGAGCATAATGACCGGGGTGTCGGAGAACTCGCGCAGTTTCCTGAGCACGTCGAAGCCCTGTACCCGGGGCAGCATGACGTCGAGCACGATTGCGTCGAACTCCCGGCCCTTGCAGGCTTCAATGGCGTCGGCGCCGTCGTGGATGGCGCTGGGCTCAAAACCCTCCAGTGACAGGAAGTCCGTCAGCAGCTCACAGAGCTCCTTGTCGTCGTCAATGATCAGTACGTCATGGTTCATGGGGGCAGTCTCCCCGACGCGTGGCACTTTGTCACCGCCATTTACCGGCGCATTGCCGTTCTTAACACAACTTTACACCCGGGCAACCCAAACTTACACGGGCCGCTCCTAGACTGGCTGCAACGCTCGGGCAGTGTCATCACAGCCCGCAACAGCCTGCCCTATGCAGTCCTCAGCGACTGGATGGCATACGCGTTCAGCAACAGCAAAAAGGAGAAGGCGATGAAGAACTGGATTCCCGCACTGGCACTGGGATTGCTGCTGACCTCGGCGGCAGTGATGGCGCGTAATCACATGTCCGGTTTTGGCCCGCCGCACGGCATGGGCCCGGGCATGCTGGATTTCATCGCCGAAGAGTTGGGCCTGACTATAGAGCAGGAACAGAACATCAACCTGCTGATCAACGAGGCGCGACTGGCCAGCGCGGTAGACCGTGAGCGGGTATCGCAGCTGCGCCACCAGATCGGCGACCTCGCTTCAGGTGATAGCAGCTTCGACGAAGCCAGTGCTGAGGTGATAGCCGAGGAAATGGCGGGGCTAATGGCCCGTATGGCCGTGGATCATGCGCAGCTTCGCTGGGACATTCGCCAGGTGCTGACCGAGGAACAGCGCCAGCAGATCGACACCATGCGCAGCGATATGAGACGCGCTGCCCACTTCCGGTTCGCCGACGGGCACACCTCCGAACTGTAGAGCACAGCCTCCAGACCAACCCCTGACCCGCAGAAATCTCTGTAGGCCCTTTGGGGCAGCATAAGCTGCCCCCTTTTTCATTTGTGGACTGCGCCGCCTGGTAGTCGCGTCGTGGTGCTGCCGTTCAAAGCTCCTCGACCGTAAGACCGAGCTCATCCACCAGGCTGCCGGATTGCTCCAGGCCCGACTGGCTGGTGATTACCGCGATGCTGGCCTGTTCCGGGCGCAGGTAGGTCGCTGCGACACGCTGCAGGTCATCCAGTGTGACCTCCAGGATGCGACGGCGGAAAGCCTCGCGATGGTCGTGGTCGCGCCCGAACAGTCGATTGTGAAAATCCTGCTTGGCTTCGCCGGCCGGTGAACTGGGTCGATCCAGACTGCCGATGACGCCGAGAATAGCCTGCTCCAGGGCGTCTGCTTCGTGGCTGTTCTCTAGCAGCCAGCGCACTGAGGCTTCAAAATCTGTGAGGGTGTCTGCCAGCCGCGGGTCGCGATAGGAGAAGAAGCGGAATGCGCCTACGCTGGAATCCTGCGAGGCGCCGCCGCCGTAGGCGCCCCCCTGTTCCCGAATGGCGGTATGCAAATAGCCATTGCGCAGGAAGCCACCCAGCACCGTGAGCGCTGCTGCGTCCTCGTGACCCACGGCCACCGTCGGGTAGGCGTGGGCACAGAAGTTCACCTGGGTATTTGCCACCCAGATCTCCCGGCGTTGTTCCTGCACAGCCTGCGGCTGCCAGCCGTGGCCCCGGGCACTACCCGCGAACCCCTGCCAGCCGTCGGCACAGCTGGCGGCCAGCGTATCGAGCTGGTCGCCCTCGGCCACCAGCAGGTACTGCCAGGGCATATCGTGGAGCTGGGCATGGAGGCCTGCCAGGCGCTCACCCAATGTCTGCAGGGCCGCAGCCTCATTGAGGCTGTCATCCAGCGCCTTGCTGGCGCGAATACCCTCCAGCCCCGACAGCTGGTGGCTGAGATGGGCCACCGGGCTCATCCCGGCGCTGGCGGCCGCCATGGCCAGGCCATGGCCGTTGCCGGTCACCGCCTGCTCGCGGCGCGCGCGTTGCTGGGCGACCAGTTCGCGCATGCGGTCGAGTTCGTCGAAACGGACCTGTTCCAGTGTGTCGCGCATCAGCTGGGTCTGGGCTTCGTGGTTGCGCAGCAGCGCCTTGGAAGACAGCACCAGGTAGCCGGCCGCCTGCTGCACGTCGGTGACCGCCCCGCGCATGCTGGTAAAGGCGTTGATGCTGCCGCACACGGCCGCCTGGCGGTCCTGGACTGCCAGGTAGTCGCTCTCACCCAGCCCCAACTCGGTCATCATATTGGTATAGAAAGGCAGCAGCGGCAGGGTGTCCGCGGCGGGCTCCGGCAGCGGGCACAGTGCCTGCTGGTAGACCAGCCCGTTGGTGCCCTGGGCGTAGGTCTTGCAGGGGAAGCTCTCCAGTGTTGCGTAGCTGAGCCGCGGGATGACGGCCGGGACATCTTCCAGGGTGACCTTGGGTAGAATGGTCTCGTCGTCTTCCTGGGCCTGGCGCGCCGCCAGCGCGGCGGCCTGCTCGACAATAGCCTGCTGTTGCTCCTCGTCCAGCGAGGCCTTCATCGCCGCCAGGCGCTCCGCCTCCTGGGCCCTGCGCTGTTCAGACAGGCGGGTATCCGGCGTCATAACCAGGGTCACCCGATGCGGGTTTTCCAGCAGCAGTTTGCGCGCCAGCCCCTTGATGAAGCCCGGGTCCTGGATCTTCTGCTGCAGCCCGGCCAGCGCCCGGTCGAGATTCAGTGCGGCGATGGGATCTGCATAGTGGGTGGCGTTGCCCAGCGCGGTCAGAATCAACTGCAGGCCGAAGGGATAGCTATCGCCACTGATCTCGCGCTGGTGCAGTTCCAGCTGGTGCAGGACGCTCTCCAGCTTCTCCCGCGGTACGCCCTGTTCAGCGACCGTCTCCAGTACCCCCAGCACCAGGGCTTCCAGGGCATCGGCGCTGTCCGCCTCGCTGCCTTCGATGCCGCAGGCAAACACCATCTCGCGCATGGACTCTTCCAGGCCGCAGAGCGGCGACGGCGCGTGGCCCAGCTCTGTGGTCTCCAGCGCCTGCTGCAGGGGTGAGGCGCTGTTGTCCAGCAGCACGTTGGCCAATAGCTGTGCTTCCAGCATCGCCTCCAGGTCGGTGCTTTCGCCCAGCAGCCAGGCCATGACAATGTGGGTCTTGTTGTCGGTGCTGCCGCTGTCGTCATAGGCATAGCTGTCCGCTACCCGGACGGGTGCAGAAAAACGTTGCTCCAGCGGCACCTCAATGCGCTTGTCGAGCCGCTCAAAGCGGGCCAGCGCGCGTTCCTGGAACGCCGCCTGGTGCTGGTGCGCGGGCATGTCCCCAAACGTCATGAAGATGGCATTGCTGGGGTGGTAGTGGGACTTGTAGAACGCCAGCAGCTGCTCGTAGCTGAGGTCCGGAATATTCACCGGCTCCCCGCCGCTGTTGTAGTGGTAGGTGTTGCTGGGGAACAGGTGATGGCAGAGGGTTTGCCACAGGGTGCTTGGCACCGAGCTCATGGCGCCCTTCATCTCGTTGAATACCACACCCTTGAAGGTCAGGTCCGAGGCGGGGTTGTCGGGCTCGGTGAACTCCACCCGGTGGCCTTCCTGGGCGAAATCCAGGGGGTCCAGGCGTGAGAAGAACACCGCATCCAGGTAAACGTTGAGCAGGTTGTTGAAGTCCTTGGGGTTCTGGCTGGCAAACGGGTAGGCCGTCCAGTCGCTGCTGGTGAACGCGTTCATGAAGGTGTTCAGCGACCGCCTCAGCATCAGGAAGAAAGGATCCCGCACCGGGTAGTTCTCGCTGCCGCACAGGGCGGTGTGCTCGAGTATGTGGGCAACGCCGGTGGAATCCTGGGGTACTGTGCGCAGTGCGACGAGGAAAACGTTTTCGCTGTTGTTGGCGGCCAGGTGATAGTGCTGGGCGCCGGTCTCTCGGTGCTCGAACTGCTGGACATCAAGGTTCAGTGAGTCGATGTGCTCGGTGCGCACCAGGTCGAAAGCTTCGTGAGTTTGTACCGCCTCGGTCATTCGCTTGTTCCGCTCTAAGTGGGCCGGGAAAAACGCCAGTGTACTGGATTTTTTGCGACCGCTCCCAGCCCCAGCCAGGCCGCAAAAGCCCTGGAACTACTGTGTGATTAGTTTCAGCTGGTAGAGCCAGGGCCAGTTCTTGCCGGTGACCCACAGCGTGCCGTCGGCAGCGTCATAGGCGATACCGTTGAGCACATTGGTGCCCGGCCGGTACTCAGAGCGCGGCAGCAGGCCCTTGAGATTGAGTTCGGCGTTTACCTGTCCCGAGGCCGGGTCAATACGCACCAGCAGGTCGCGCTCCCAGACGTTGGCCCAGATGCCCTGCGGCGTCCACTCCAGCTCATTGAGTCTTTGCACCGGGGTGTCGCCGCGGCGCACGTGGATTTCCCGCTCTACCTTGATTTCACCCTCGGTCGGCAGCACGCGCAGCACGTCGCTGCCGTCGCTGTAAATCAGCCGCGCGCCGTCGTTGGTCAGCCCCCAGCCCTCCGTGCTGATGGCAAACGCGCCCAGCGGCGTGAAGTCCTCACGCCGGTAGACGAAGACCCGGCGCGACTGCCAGGTGAGCTGGATGACGAGGTCGCCGAACACGGTTATGCCTTCGCCAAAAAACGGCCGCGGCAACACCCGCTCGCGCAGCAGTTCGCCGCTGGCCAGGTCAAAGGCCTGCAGGCGCGAGCGGCCGACAATGCCGGTACCCTGGTACAGCACGCCGTCGCGGATTTCCAGGCCCTGGGTGAAGTCACTGCGGCTGTGGGCCAGTTGGCCGATCACCTCGAAGTCGAGCTGCTGCACAGCCTCGCTCACGGCCGGCCCGACGTGCAGGCTCCACGCCAGGACAGTGAATAGGGCCAGCACTCTCATAGCCTGTTTCTCTTCAATCCCCTGATAAAAAAGCGCGCCGGGGCCAGGGCGCGTGCCAGTGGCGCCGGCAGTGGCCAGGGTTCTGCGCAGATTTGTGCGGCCAGCAGTTCGCCACACAGTGGTGTCGAAGTCAGTCCGCGCGAGCCGTGGCCGGCGCTGAAGTATAGTCCGGGTCGATAGCTGCCGGGGTGGGGCAGGAGTTGGCGGGCGTTGCGACGCAGCGCGGCGTAGTCCTCGCCAAAGCCGTCGGTGTCGGGCACCGGCCCTGCCACGGGCAGGTAGTCCGGTGTTGCACAGCGATATCCCACCCGGCCGGACAGTTCATCCACCTGCTGCGGCAGTTCCGCGGCCAGCGCGGGCAGGGCACTGGCCAGTTGGGTCAGGTTGGCCTGGTGATCCGCCGGGCGCAGGGCGGAGTCAGTATCACCGATGTCGAAAGTGGCCCCCAGGCAGTGCTCACCGTCGCGCGCCGGTGGCAGGTACCCCTCGTGGCAGATCACTGTTTTCAGGGCCTTCAGCGCGCCAGCGCTGCATAGCTGGCTGGTCTGGCCGCGGATGGCCTGCAGTTGCAGCCAGGCCGCATCGACGAGTTCGGCGCTGGCCGTGCCGCAGGCCACCACCAGCACCGGGGCTTCGGCCAGCGGCTGCCGGCTGTCGTCCAGGAGCTGCCAGCCGGCGTCGGCCGGGCTGATCGACAGCGGCCCACAGTGCTCGCGCACCTTTATACCCGCGTGCGCCAGCTGTGCCCGGCACACGGCCGCCGGGTCCAGCCAGCCTGAGCCCGGGTAGTACAGACCTTCGCCGCAGCCTGCTATGCCGGTCAGCTCCGCCGCCTGTGCCGCGTCGACGCCCTGGACCAGCCCGGGCAGCGAGCGCACCGTATCGAAGAGCACGTCATCGCTGCCCCAGCCCGGGCGTAGCTGCAGCGCGCCGCAGAGTGCCCCGTCGAGCCCCTCCTGCAGTTCGCCACGCTCCAACATGCCCCGGTAGTGACGTGAGGCAAACAGGAAGCTGTGCAGTGCAAAGCGCGTTAGCGCTGAGTCCCGATGGGAGAGCCGGGTGTAGAGCGCGCCCTGGGGGTTGCCGGAAGCGCCGCCGGCAATGCCACCGGCATCCAGCACTTCCACCGCGACACCGCGTTCGGCCAGTGCCCTCGCCGCACAGGCGCCGGCCAGGCCTGCGCCCAGCACCAGGGCCTTCTCCGGCGCCGGGCCGCAGGACAGCGGTCGCTCCGGATCAGGATAGCGCGTGCGCGGCAGGTGCCAGGGCGTCACCTGTACAGGCTTGGCGGCGGCGGGGCTTTGCAGGCGGCCGCGCAGCATCTCCCGCTTGCGGCCAAAGCCCGGGGATTTCTCCACCTTGAATCCCGCCTCGGCCAGGCCCCGGCGGACCTCGCCAGCGGCGGTAAAGGTGGCAAAGCTCGAATCGGCAGACCCCAGGGTGGCCATGGCGCGATACAGCGCGGGGGTCCACATGTCCGGGTTGCGCGCCGGCGCGAAGCCATCGAGGTACCAGGCGTCCACGGCGAGCTCCGGATGCGACAGCAGCATGTCCAGCGCTTCGCCCAGTTCTGCATACACCAGGTCCAGGCAGACGTTTCCGAACTGGATGCGGTGCATGCCCGGCAGGGCTGGCGGGTAGGCCGCTGCCAGCTGCGCCGACTCCGCGCCCAGTTCAGGCCAGGCGCTGGCGGCCGTTTGCAGGTCGGTCGGGGTGAGTGGGTAGGCTTCGATAGAGAGGTAGTGCAAACGGTTCCGGCCATCCGCCTGCCCTCCGGTTTGCCGCCAGGCCTGCCAGGTGGTGAGAAAGTTCAGGCCGGTGCCGAAGCCGGTCTCCACGATGGTGAATCTGGTCGACTGCCGCCAGCGCTGCGGCAGCTTATTGCCCGCCAGGAAGACGTGGCGGCTTTCGGCGACACCGCCGGCGCTGGAGAAGTAGCTGTCTTCAAAGCGGGTGGAGCGTGGTACGCCATCGTCCCAGCTGAGCTCGGCGCTGTGGGCTCCTTGCCAGTGTGAGCTGTCGGCACCCTTTACCTTGGAGCTGTTGGCACCCTTTACCTTGGAGCTGTCGGCACCCTTTACATTGGAGCTGTTGGCACCTTTTAAATCGGGGCTGCCGGCAGCATGCCCGTTGGCGCTCGGGCCCGGGGGGTCGTCGGCCCCGGTCATGACCGGGAGGCGGTGTTTCCGAGGGGTGGCAGCCAGTTCGGCGTATCATTCCAGCGCGTGGCCCGCAGGGCATCGACCGGAATGACGTAGAGCTGGGTTTCACCGGGTGTGGGGGAGTACAGGGTCAGCAGGTATTCGCCGGCATTTTCCAGCTGCACCCGCCACTGCTCGCTGCGGACACTGATGCGCGCATCGCCACCGCCCAGGGACACCTTGGTCACGTACTGGGATTCGCCCACCGGGCGCAGGCTGTGGTTGGTCTTGCTCACCAGCTCCCCGGCGCGCCGAATCTCCACGTTGAAGACGATATTGCGTTGCCGGGAGGCGGCGCCGGTGCCGGTGGCCGCCAGTCTCTCTGATATCAGGTTAATCGCTGCGATCCCCTCGGTGCCGCTCAGCAGTACCTTGCCGCTGTCCAGGTCGGTCTGCGCGAGTAGCTGCTCAGCGGCGATGCCGCCGGTAGCGTCCGCCGGCGACTCTCGCTCCACATCGGCGTAGTAGCCCTGCAGCAAGCTGGTCAGGCGGCTGACTTCAGTGTTGCCCGGCGCCGCCGACGCGGAGCCGCTGCTGAGTTCCATAGCCAGTGCCTGTTCACGTTCGCCGAGTTCGCGTAGCTGCCCCCGGGTGCGACCCAATTCCTCCGCCAGCGCCTGCAGCGCAGGGCTGTCGACGCCGCCGGCACCGTTGGCGCGCAGCAGGTCGATGGACGCACGGTATTGAGCGACTTCACGCTCCAACTGGCTTTTTTCCGCGCGCAGCGCCGCCAGCTCCTGTCCTATGGAGTCCGCGGAGCCCTGCGCCTGCACCCCGTGGGATACCAGGCACACTGCGCACAACAGCCAGGCCGCAGCGCTTGCCGTGAATCGTGATGTAGCCAACATCGGTTTTTTCTGTGTTTTTGTGTTATCGGCCTCTTGTACGTCACGCTGCTGGCCATTGCAAGGGTCGCCGTTTAGACTTGCGGACATGAGCACATACCAGAACTTCAGCATGGCGCCGGACCGCTTTATGACTATGGCGGGCAACGTGTTGTTCAAGGCGCTGCTGGAGGCCACACGGGCCGACGCCAAGCGCGTTTACAAGGAAATCAGCGACGGCAAGCGCGTTCAGCTGATGTCAGTGCGCATGGATGACCAGACCGAGCTGCGCTTTGACCTGCACCTGGATCACAGCGAGTACCGCGGTGACCGGCTCAACTTCCGCAGTTTTCGCGACGGCCTGGCCAGTCTGATCAGCGCCATGAGCGAGGCGCTGAAGGGTGAGGCGAATATCCCGGTGTTCAATGAACAGGGCGGGCGCAGCATGCTGTTTGGCGTACCGGGCCTTACCCAGGTCGGCGATCAGGTCAACGTACTGATGCTGGCGGCGGATATGCGCGAGCCCGGCTGCGTGCAGCTCAAGTTGCAGTATATGGAGCCGGGGCAGTTTCAGGCCCAGACTGCCTGAGGCCCTGTCACGGAGCCCGGCTGGTCTAGCCGGCGACCGTGACCGCCGGCAGCGTCGGCCTTGGCAGCGATAGCTTCTCCCGCGGCGCCATGACCTCCGCGGTGCCGGTTACCACCGCCTTGCCATCCTGGTTGCGGGCGCTGCACTCGAGGGTCACGAAGCCCTTGTCTTCGCGTTTGTCCACTACCTCCAGTTGCACGGTAATGTCGTCGCCAATTTTCACCGGGCGGCGAAAGCGCAGGCTCTGCCCCAGATAGACGGTACCCGGCCCAGGCAGGGTCAGCGCCAGGGCGGCGGAGATCAGGGCGCCGGTGAGCATGCCGTGGGCGATGCGCTCCCCGAACTCGGTGCCGGCGGCAAATTCGGCGTCGATGTGCAGCGGGTTGACGTCACCGGACACTTCCGCGAACAGGACGATGTCACGCTCGGTAATCTGCTTGCGATACTCAGCGGTCTGGCCCACGGTGATTTCATCGAACGTATAATTGCTCAGGTTTTCCATTGCAGTGTTTTTCCAGGGTTTGCTAGCGAGCCGCTAGTGTAGACAAATGTGACCGCCATCTCCGCCACAATTCACTATCCACCAGAACTGCCGATTAGCGAACGGGTGGAGGAGATTGCCCGCGCCCTCGAGACTCACCAGGTGGTGATCGTGGCCGGCGAGACCGGCTCCGGCAAGACCACCCAGCTGCCTAAACTGTGCCTGGCGCTGGGTCGCGGCGAGCGGCGCATCGGGCACACCCAGCCGCGACGCCTGGCCGCACGCACGGTGGCCCAGCGTATTGCCGAGGAGCTGGGCGAAACCCTGGGTGAGACGGTGGGCTACCAGGTGCGTTTCACCGATACCATCGGTGAGCGCACCCGGGTAAAGCTGATGACCGACGGTATCCTGCTGGCGGAAATCCAGCGTGATCGCCAGTTGCGACAGTACGATACGCTGATCATCGATGAGGCCCACGAGCGCAGCCTCAATATCGATTTCCTGCTGGGCTACCTCAAGCAGCTGCTGCCCCGGCGGCCGGATCTAAAGCTGATCATCACCTCTGCCACTATCGACGTAGAGGGTTTCTCCGCGCACTTCGATGGGGCGCCTGTCATCGAGGTTTCCGGCCGCAGTTATCCCATTCAGACTCACTACCTGGACGCGGAGGAGGGAGATGCCCTGCACCGCGCGGCCGAAGCCGTGGAAGCCATTCATGCCCGCGACTACGGGCCCAGTGGCGACACCCTGGTATTCCTCAGTGGCGAGCGGGAAATTCGCGAGCTGGCCCTGGCGCTGCGGCGCCGCCAGCTAGCGGGCCTTGAGGTGCTGCCCCTCTATGCCCGCCTGTCCCAGGCCGAGCAGTCCCGGGTATTCGATACCCGCAGGCGTGCCGGGATGCGGGTGGTGCTGGCCACCAATGTGGCGGAAACGTCCCTGACTGTGCCCGGCATCCGTTTCGTGGTGGATACCGGCGTTGCCCGAGTCAGTCGCTACAGCGTGCGCAGTAAACTGCAGCGCCTGCCGGTGGAACCGGTGTCCCAGGCCAGCGCCAACCAGCGACAGGGTCGCTGCGGCAGGGTGGCGGCAGGGGTCTGCCTGCGACTCTACAGTGAGCAGGACTTCCTCGGGCGTCCGGAGTTCACCGAACCGGAGATTCAGCGCACCAACCTGGCCGCCGTGATCCTGCGCATGCTCAAGCTCAAGCTGGGCGCGGTTGAGGACTTTCCGTTCATCAATCCACCGGATGGCCGCTTGATCCGCGACGGCTATCGCCTGTTGCAGGAACTGACCGCGGTGGACGATAGCGGCCGCCTGACACCCCTAGGCCACCAGATGGCGGATTTGCCGGTGGATCCGCGCTTTGCGCGCATGTTGCTGGCCGCGGCTGAGGGTGGGACATTGGCGGAAATGCTGGTCATCGCCAGCGCACTCAGCGTGCAGGACCCGCGCGAGCGGCCCGCCGACAAGCAGCAGGCGGCGGATGAGAAGCACCGGCGCTTCTGGGATGAACGGTCGGATTTCCTGGCCTGGCTGAAGCTCTGGGACTATTACGAGGAACAGCGCCAGGCACTGAGCCAGAGCCAGTTGCGCAAGCTTTGCCAGCGCGAGTTCCTCGCCTTTATGCGCATGCGCGAATGGCGAGACGTACATTTCCAGCTCACGGTCGCCTGCCGTCAGGGTGGACTGCGGCCCCAGAGCACGGCCGCCAGCTACGAGGCGGTGCACCGGGCCCTGCTGACCGGGTTGCTTGGCAACATCGCCCAATGGCAGGAGGGCCGGGAGTACCTGGGCAGTCGCAACCGCAAGCTGCAGATATTCCCGGGTTCCAGCCAGTCAAAGAAACGCCCGGCCTGGCTGCTGGCGGCGGAGATCGTCGAGACCTCCCAGGTGTTTGCCCGTTGCGTGGCGCGCATTGACCCGGCCTGGGCAATGGAGGTCAACCCGGCGCTGCTCAAGCACCACGACTATGAACCCCACTGGCATACCCGCAGCGGCCGGGTCATGGCATTCCGGCGCACCAGCCTGTACGGCCTGGTGCTGGCCGACAAGCAGAAGATTCACTACGGCCCGGTCAACCCGGCCGAATCGCGGGCCATGCTGATTCGCGCGGCCCTGGTGGAGGGTCGCATCAAACCGCGCCCCGATTTCCTGCAGCATAACCTCGCCCTGGTAGCGGAGTTGGAGGCGCTGGAGTCCAAGGCCCGCCGCCGTGACCTGGTGGCGGACGAGCAGGGTATCGTGCAGTTCTACGACGAGCGCCTGCCCGACAACATCACCACCGCCAGTCGTTTGCGCGGTTGGCTAAAAAAGCACCCGGAAGCAGACGCCGCGCTGCGCCTCAGCCGTGAGCGTTTGCTGGTGCGCAGTCTCGACGAAGAACTCGGCAACCAGTTCCCCGATCACCTGGACTGGGAAGAATTCAGTCTCGCCCTCAGCTATCACTTTGAGCCCGGTCATCCGCAGGACGGTGTCAGCGTCACTATTCCGGTGGGCCTGCTCAACCGGGTGCCGCGCTACCGCTTCCAATGGCTGGTGCCGGGCCTGCTGCGGGAGAAGTGTATTGCCCTGGTCAAGGCGCTGCCCAAGGCCCTGCGCAAGCAGTTGGTGCCGGTACCGGACTTTGTCGATCGCGTCCTTGCCGACCTGGTAGTGGCCGACCAGCCCCTGGTTGATGCCCTCGGTGACGGCTTGCGGGCGGTGGCGGGGGTGCGCGTGGCCACCTCTGACTGGGACAGCGCCGGCCTCGATGACTACTACCGCATGAATTACCGGATTGTCGATGCCGACGGCAAGCTGTTGCGACAGGGCAGGGAGCTCGACCACCTGATCGACGCCAGCCGCGACGAAACCCGCGAGAGCCTGGGCGCCGGAGACAACAGCGCTGGCTGGGCCAGCGGCCTGACCCGCTGGGACCTGGGGGACTTGCCGGAGCGCTGGCGGTCGACCCAGGCTGGTATCGAGATCGAGTCCTACCCGGCCCTGCAGGACGACGGCGACAGCGTCTCGGTGGCCCTGCACGACTACCCGGCCCAGGCGGAGCTCGCCCACCGGCGCGGCCTGCTGCGGCTCTATCAGTTGCAGTGCTCGCAGCCGCTGCGCTACCTGCGCAAGAACCTGCTGCGGGGTAACGCCGCCAACCTGCTGCTGGCCGGGGCGGGCTTGGCCCGCGATGCACTGTTGGACGACCTGCTGGATGCGGTGTTCGCCCGCGCCTTCCTGGAGGTCAGCGTACCGCCCCGCAGCGAGGCGGACTTCCAGTTGGGCCTGCAGACGGGCCGCGGCGAGCTGGTCACCATCGGTAACGACTACGAGCGCATCCTGCTGGCGGCGTTTGAGCCGCTGGTGGCGGCGCGCACCCGACTGGCTGCACTGGAAGACAAGGCCCTGGCCTACGCCCGGGAGGATATGGACGGGCAGTTGCAGGGGCTGTTGGGTGAGGGGTTCTGCTACCGGACGCCCTGGGACCGCATGGGCCACTATCCCCGCTATATAAAAGCCCTGCTCACACGCCTGGAGCGCCTTACGGCGCAGCCTGGCAAGGACCGCGGCCACAGCGAAACCCTGGCGGAGCTGCAGGCGCCGCTGGCGGCCTACCTGGAACAGGAGCCGCAGGCCCTGCAGCTTAACCCCGAGCTGCTGGAGTATCGCTGGATGCTGGAAGAGTTGAGGGTGTCCTTCTTTGCCCAGTCGCTGGGCACCTCGCAGCCGGTATCCGCCAAGCGCCTGGGCGAGCAGTGGGCGCGGGTCGAAGACTGGCGGCGGGCGCACCCCGGCTGACTACGGCGGCTGCGGGCCTGGCTCTCTTGCCGGTGCCCTCATCGATTCTGTAACAGTTGTGACACAGGTCGGTAATTTATCCAGGCTGTCCAGGGTTTGTGGAATATTACCGATGCCAGCGGGGATACGGTGAAACTTGTTGGTCAATACTGTGTCTCAGTTAGCACGTTGAGCGATGTGAATCATTTCTCCACGGCAACTCTTCTCACGCTTCTACAAATGCGTGGAAGCGAACTACAGTGATTAAGCGTTACCAGAAACCAACCAGACAGAAGAACTGATTTACAGGAGTCTACAAATGGCCTACTCAAAGAAACCCCTCGCAGCTGCCCTGGGCGCAGCGTTCCTGGCATCGGCAGTCAGCCCCGTTGTCTCTGCTGATACCAACCCGTTTGCGGCCAACCAGCTCAGCGGCGGCTACGACCTCGTCAACTTCGGAGAGCACGAAGGCAAATGCGGTGAAGGCAAGTGCGGCGAAGGCAAAGGCGACGCCGAAGGCAAGTGCGGCGAAGGCAAGTGCGGTGGCGAGAAGTCTGCCGAAGGCAAATGCGGTGAAGGCAAGTGCGGCGGCGAGAAATCAGCCGAAGGCAAGTGCGGTGAAGGCAAGTGCGGCGGCGAAAAGTCCTCCGAAGGCAAGTGTGGCGAAGGTAAGTGCGGCGGCTAAGCGTCGGACTGATCTCGCAACTTGACTGACAACATGTCTACACCACTGTCAGAAGCAACGCCGGGTTTCCAGGGAGCTGGACTCGGCCTGCGGCGGGCCCTGCTGGGCCCGCTGTCAGAGATGGCGCAGGGAAGCGTCGATTTTATGGAAGTGGCGCCGGAGAACTGGATCAATGTCGGCGGCCGCTTCGGGCGGCAGTTCAGGGAGCTGGCCGAGCGCTACACCACCAGCCTGCACGGTCTGTCGCTGAATATCGGTGGCTTTGAACCGATCGACCGCGAACTGGTGTCTGCCATCGGCCAGTTTATGGATGAGTATCACTGCCCGATTTACACCGAGCATCTCACCTACTGTGCAGATGACGGTCACCTCTACGACCTGATGCCGATTCCCTTTACCGAAGAGGCTGTGCACCACGTGGCAGGTCGGGTCAGGGAGGTGCAGGATATTCTCGGCCGCCGTATCGGCCTGGAGAACGCCTCCTACTATGCCGTATCGAAAGCCGATATGAGCGAGAGCGAGTTTATTCGCGCGGTGCTGGAAGAGGCAGACTGCGACCTGTTGCTGGACGTGAACAACATCTACGTCAACAGCATCAACCACCGCTATGACCCCAACGAGTTCCTGCACTCGCTGCCGCTGGAGCGGGCCCGCTACATCCACGTGGCCGGGCACTACGACGAGGCCGAGGATCTCAAGGTGGATACCCACGGCGCCGATGTCATCGACCCGGTGTGGGAATTGTTGGCCGAGGCCTACCGCCTGTGCGGTACGCTGCCGACCCTGCTGGAACGGGATTTCAACCTGCCGCCGTTGGCCGATTTGCTCGGAGAGGTAGAGCAGATTCGCGACATCCAGCGCAGCGTGGCAGCCGAGGCGGTGAACTATGCCTGAGCCCGCAGCCACCAGCAGTCCGACCGACCTGAAAGCATTGCAGGAGCGCTTCACCGGCCACGTCCGCAACCCGGGTGAGGTGGACGCGCCGGAGGGTATCGAAGGCCGGCGCATGAAGATCTACAACGATCTTATCTACAACAATGTTGAGGGTTTTCTCAGCGGCGGCTTCCCGATACTGCGAAGCCTGTACCGGGAGGAGGACTGGCACCGGCTGGTGCGCGACTTTATTGTCAGCTACCGCTGCAACTCCCCGTACTTCCTGGAGATCAGCCAGGAGTTCCTCAACTATCTGATGAATACCCGCGAGTCGACACCGGTCGATCCGCCCTTCGCGCTGGAGCTTGCGCACTACGAGTGGGTAGAGCTGGCGCTGGACGTCTCTACCGAGTCATTTCCGGAGCAGGGCGTTGATCCCGACGGTGATCCGGTCGAAGGCATCCCGGTAATCTCTCCCCTGGCCATGAACCTGCAGTATCGCTACCCGGTGCACGAGATAGGCCCCGGGCGAGAACCTGATGATCCTCCGGCCCAGCCCACCTTCCTGGTGGTGTACCGCAACCGCGAAGAGAAAGTACGTTTTCTGGAGACCAACGCGGCAACCGCACGGCTGCTGGAACTGGTGGCGGGAAACAGCGATCGCAGCGGCAAGCAGCTACTGGAGCAGCTGGCGGCGGAGATGAATGCGGAATCGGTAACCTCCATTGTGGAGTTCGGCGCCCGCATGCTGGTGGAATTCCTCGAGCAGGACATCCTGGCCGGCTGCCGTCGTTGACAGCCTATTGAGCACCAGTAATTTGGCCGCACAGGGCCTACCGCCGGTCGCAGGGTTTCTTGCCGGGCCTTGGTCCTGTGGCCTACTATTTGCGTAACACCCTGGGTAAAGCCCATGAACGCAACTTCCCGAAGCCTGCTGTTGGCCGCGCTGCTCCTGTTGGAGAGTGGCTGCGCCACGGCGCGAACTACTGACGAGCCTGTCAACCAGGACCCCTTCGAGGGTTTGAACCGGGCGGTCTTCGTATTTAATGATAATGTGGACCGCTGGGCACTGGCGCCGGTGGCCCGCAGCTATCAGATGATCATGCCGAACTTCGCCCAGCGCGGCGTCAGCAACTTTTTTGCCAATCTCTACGATCTCAACGGCGCGCTGAATGCCGTACTGCAGGGTCGTTTCAGGAACGCCGCCCAGAACAGCGGCCGTTTTGTAGTCAACTCGACGGTGGGCATGTTTGGCTTTGTGGATGTGGCCTCGGAGATGGGCATCTCGCCTTATCGCACCGACTTTGGCCACACCCTGGCGATCTGGGGGGTGGGTTCCGGCCCCTACCTGATGGTGCCCTTCCTGGGTCCGCGTACCGTGCGCAGTGCCACCGGTACCGCCTTCGACACGGTCGCCTCCCTGCAGTGGCAGGTGAACGACAGTGTGACCCGCAACTGGCTGTTCGGCATCGAGATTGTCGACAACCGGGCGGCCCTCACCTCCGCTGAAGGTCTTATCACCGGTGACCGCTATATCTTTATCCGTGACGCCTATCTGCAGCAGCGGGAGTATTTTGTGAAAGGCGGTGTGGTAGAAGATTCCTTCTCCGACTTCGACGAGGAGTTCGACTGGGAAGAGTGAAGCCGCCAATTTGTGAAATTATTGGCAGAATCACTGCACCTGACTTGCAGCCCCCATACCTGCGGAGTAGTGTGCTGCGACGTAACAGGACGTAGCACGCCTATGGCTGAGCAGAGCGGCAACATTTTGCTGCT
>JANQIO010000082.1 GCA_028282105.1 Halieaceae bacterium
ATATTCCCGCCCAGCGACAGCAGGTCGCCCAGCCAGGGCAGGTAGCCGTCGATCAGCGCCATCATGCCGGCTGGTCTCGCTCCGCTCGCTCGGCGACCACCGCCACTGCCTCATGTTGAAGAATATCGGTGATCACCTGGGCCCTGCCCTGCACCACGTTGTGCAACAGCAGGGTGGGAATCGCTACCGTGAGGCCCAATACCGTGGTGATCAGCGCCTGGGAGATACCACCCGCCATCAGGCGCGGGTCACCGGCGCCGAACAGCGTGATGGCCTGGAAGGTGATGATCATCCCCGTCACCGTACCCAGCAGCCCCATCAGCGGTGCCACGGCGGCGATGATCTTCAGCAAGGGCAGGTGGCGGTTAATATGCGGCACTTCCCGCAACACCGACTCGCCCATCTTCAGCTCCAGGGCCTCCACATCCAGCTCACGGTCCTCGCGGTAGGCCTTGAGGATACGGCCAAGCGAGTTGTCGTCCCGCGGATGCTCCAGGTCGGCCAACTGCGAGCGGATGCGGCGCGACTCCAGCGACAGCGACACAAAGCGCCACAGGGCCAGCAGCACGCCACAGATACCAATGCTGATAATAATGTAGCCAATCACGCCACCCTGTCCGATGCGCTCGCGCAGGTTTGGCGCCTGGGTCAGAATCGTCAGCAGCTGTCCGCGCACCGGGTCGATGGCGAAGGGGAAGTAACCGGTCTCCCCATCGGCGAAGGCTCGCGGGCCCTGCAGAAAGCGGCTGTCCGGTTGCCGGGAGAACTCCAGCAGGCGGCCGGTTTCCGGCACGTACTGCAGGAACTTGCCGTCCGCCACCACGTTGAACAGGCCGACACGGGTGACCGGGCGCTGTTCCTCCAGGCCCTCTGAGGTCACCACCGGCAGGGTTTGCGTCACGATGCGGCCAGACTCCACCATCTCGCGCTGCAACTCATACCAGAGCTTTTCGATTTCGTTGAGTTCAGGCAGGCGATTGGCCTTGCCCATGCGGCCGGCGAAGTCGATCAGGAACTCGTTGCGCTCGGCAAACTCGAGCTGGGTCAGAGATACATAGAACTGGGCCTGGGCATCGCTGGCCACCTGCTGCAGCACACCGAACAGCTCTTTGAGCGAACCCATGCGCTCCTTGAGGCGCTCTTCCAGCTCGCCGATTGCCGCTTCATTTTCCTCGAAGCGCGCCTCGCGCTCTTTACTGATCGCTTCCTGGCGCCGCTCCTCGGCAATAATGTCTTCCAGCATCTGCTGGCGCCGGTTGCGTTCGCGGCGAAACTCCGACAGCCGCTCCTCGTTGCTGCGGCTCTCCGCCAGGCGACCACTGCGGACCGCTTCCAGCAGTCCGTCAAGGGTGACGGGATTCTCGGCTTTCTCCTCGGTGGCATCCTCCGCCGGCGCTGCTTCCTCGGCGGGTTCCTGGGCCAGCGCCGGCACCGCCAGGCACAGCAGCAGCAAGACCGTCAGCAGAGGCTTCTCAATAGTGATGTTGAATGCGCTCATCGCTGCACCTCCTGTGCCGGATCAATGGCTACCGAGATCAGCTCCGGGGCGATTTCCTGGCGCGCCACTTTCAGACCCTGGTCCACATATCTTCGCCAGCGCCCCGAGGACAGCGGCACCCACTGTTTCCCCTCCTGGTCCCAGAAGCCGATGTCATCACTGCCCACCACCCGGTACATCAGGGCCACCCGACCCACGCGCAGGAAGTCGGCATCAAAACTCGCGCTGGCGAGGTCGAGCTTGCCGCGATAGGCCTCGATGGTGCGTCCGTAGTCGTTTTCAATCTGGTAGGCCTCCATCACCCGGCGGGTTTTTTCCGCCACCGTGACGTCCGCCCGGGGCAGCAGCGCTCGTAAATCCGCTACCCGGTTTTCACGTTCCTCAATCAGGAAGGGCACGTCAAAACCGATGAACTGCTCGAGGCCATCGATCATGCGCGACATGATGGGCAGAATTTGCCGCTCCACCGTGGCCACGTCGGCAATGGAGTTCTGCAGGATAGAGATTTCTTCCGTCTGGTTCTGCAACTGACGCTGCAGCATGGCGTTGTAGAGTTTGAGGCCGTCGACCAGTTTGAGGTGGGCGTAGTATTCATCAACCAGGTCCCGGGATTCCGAGTGCAGCTTGTCGACCTGCTGCTGCACAGCGCGCCCGTCGCTAGTGCGCTCGATACCCTCCTGTTCGATCTCGCGAACAGTGTCCTGAGCCAGGACGGGGCCGGCGGCCAAACAGGCCAGAATAAGAAGAGAATGCCAGGTTCGCGACATACGATGACCCTCTTTTGTGGCGACGCAGGTAGCCTGGCGCCGCACTTTATTGGTAGGCCTAAAGCATACGCAGGTATCGACGCCAACCTCCTTGATACAAGTCAAGGCTGGCGCCGCAGTACGCCCGCCCGCAGCCGCGGCACGCACAGGCCGTAACAAAGGCGGGGTAAAAGCGCCCCGCTGCGGAGCACGCAGCGGCGCATGCGCACCGATTCGGCGCAAGCACTATTCAGGAGGGGGAAATGAAAAGGCGCCGCGGCGAAACCGCGACGCCCCTATCAATCAGGCGAGGAATTCGGCCCGGGTGCTGGGGTCGGACTTGAAGGCACCGCCCAGGGAGGTGGTCTGGGTGCGAGAGTTGACGTCCATAACACCGCGCGCTTTCACGCAGTAGTGGGTGGCATCGATGGTCACCGCCACGTTCTCGGTTTCCAGCAGGGTTTGCAGGGCTACCAGCACCTGCTGGGTCAGGCGCTCCTGCACCTGGGGCCGCTGGGCGAAGAAACGCACAATGCGGTTAATCTTGGACAGGCCAATGATCTTGTCACCCGGGATATAGGCCACCCGCGCCATACCATCGATGGTGACGAAGTGGTGCTCGCAGGTGCTGGTGACGGAGATTTCGTCGACCTTGACCATCTCCTCGACACCCATCTTGTTGTCGATCACGGAGATCTTCGGGAAGTGGCTGTAATCCAGGCCACTGAAAATCTCGTCCAGGTACATCTTGGCGATGCGATGGGGCGTTTCCTGGAGGCTGTCGTCAGCCAGGTCCAGTCCCAGGGTTTCGGCCACATCGGTGAACGACTCACAGAGGCGCTGGTATTTCTCGTCGCGAGACAGCCCGTTGTAGACCATGGGCGTTTCCAGCCCGCGCTCCACCAGGGCGTCACGCACGCGGCGCGCCTCGGCGCTGATCGCGAGTTCAACGTTGTTCTTTACAGTGGCTCCGTTCTTGGCAATAGCTTCCATGTGCTTGTCCTGTTTGCAAAGCTCTGGGGGGATGTACGTGACCCCTATAGCCTTGGATTGCCTGCCGCTGGGGCAAGATTTGTCATGCATATGACACGCAAACGCGGCATATTGGGCGCTTTATATCACTCGGGAGAGATCATGTCAGATCGTGACCCCAAACCACCCCTGATCGAGCGACGCCGCGTCATTAAAGGCCTGGCGGCCGGTTCACTGCTACCGCTGCTGGGCGGCAACCTGCTCGGATGCTCCGACAGCGACGATACTTTCGTCGATGATCCGGGTGTGGCGGCCAGTTTTCAGCACGGCGTGGCCTCCGGTGACGCGCTGGATAACTCGGTCATAATCTGGACAAGGGCGACACCGGAACAGCCCGGCCTGGTGCGAATCCGCTGGGAGGTAGCCACGGACGAGGCCTTCGATAACGTGGTCGCCAGCGGTGACGGCACCACCACCGACGCAGTGGACTACACCGCCAAGGTGGATGTGACCGGCCTGGCTGCCGGCACCGTCTATTACTACCGCTTTATCGTCCAGGAGGTGAGTTCTCCGGTTGGCCGCACGCGCACGCTGCCCAGCGGTGCCGTTGCTGCTACCAGCTTTGCCGTGATTTCATGCTCCAACTATCCGGCCGGGTTCTTCAACGTATACCGGGAAATCGCCAACAGCGATGTGGATGCGGTACTGCACCTGGGCGACTACATCTATGAATATGCCGTGGACGGCTATGCCAGTGACCGGGCCGAGGAGTTCGGGCGCCTGTCGCAGCCTGAAACTGAAATCCTTAGCCTGTCCGACTACCGCACCCGCTACGCCCAGTACCGCAGCGACCCGGATCTGCAGGCCTGCCACAGCGCCCACCCTTTCTACGTGGTGTGGGACGATCACGAAATCACCAACGACACCTGGCGTGAGGGCGCCGAGAACCACCAGCCAGACACCGAAGGCGACTTCGACGAGCGCGTCGCGGTGGCGCTGCAGGCCTGGTACGAATGGCTGCCGATCCGCCCGCCATCGACCAACCGGGAGGTGATCTACCGGCAGTTCCAGTTTGGCGACCTGGTCGACCTGCTGATGCTGGACACCCGCCTGATCGGCCGCGACCAGCAGCTCAGCTATGCGCCCTTTACCAGCGGCGGCATGATCGACCTGGATGCCGCCCGGGCTGCCATCAACGACCCCAACCGGCAGTTGCTGGGGGAAGAACAGAATGCCTGGCTCAAGGACCGCCTGACCAACAGCACCGCCACCTGGCAGGTACTGGGCCAGCAGGTGCTGGTAGGACGCTACAAGCTGCCGGCGCAAATCCTGCTGGCGCTGGACCCCAGCAACCTTGACGACGGCGCCCTGGCTGCCGGTGTGGCGGCGGTGCTCGCCTCGGTCGCCGCCAAGAACACGCCCCAGGACCAGCGCACGCCGGAGCAGCAGGCGCTGCTGGATTCCGCTATCCCCTACAACCTGGACGCCTGGGATGGCTACGGCTTCAACCGCGATGACATCCTCACCCACGCCGCCGCGGTGGACGCGCGGCTGGTAACCCTGGCGGGTGACACCCACAACGCCTGGGCCTCACAGCTCAGGGATACACAGGGCAATGTGGTGGGCGTGGAGTTCGCCGCGCCCAGCGTCACCTCGCCGGGCCTGGAAGGCGCGCTGGGTGCCGACGCGGCGGCGCTGTTTGAGGCACCGTTGGTGACGCTGATCGACGACCTGATCTATACCAATATCAGCGACCGCGGCTGGATGCAGGTGACCTTCACCCCGGACGCCACCACCGCTGATTGGCACTATGTCTCCAACATCGACAGCACCGCTTACAGCTTGAT
>JANQIO010000083.1 GCA_028282105.1 Halieaceae bacterium
TCATATCCTGCCAGGCAACTCGATCTCATATCCTGCCAGGCAACTCGATCTCATATCCTGCCAGGCAACTCGATCTAATGTCCTGCCAGGCAACTCGATCTAATGTCCTGCCAGGCAATTCGATCTCATATCCTGTTGAGCCTCGCGATTCCCAATTGCTCCAACCACCCCACCCACTACTTCCGAAACACAATCACATGCTGCTGCGGCAAATAGTCCTCGGTACGCACCCATTCCAGTCCAATCGCGGCCATTTCCTTGCGCACCTGGGCTTCGCTCATTTTGTGTAGCCGCTTGATCGGCACCCGCGGGTCCTCGGCGCGGTACTCGATCAGTACCAGCAATCCGCCGGGCTTCAGGGCTGCCACCAGCGCTTCACCCATCTCCCGGGGGTGTGAGAACTCGTGGTAGGCATCGACGATAAACGCCAGATCAATGGCGCTTGCCGGTAGCCGCGGATCACTGACACTGCCACGGGTAGGCAGCACATTGTCGATGCCACTCTTGCGCTTCCGCTCTTCTATATAGGCCAGCATCTCTGGCTGTATATCCACCGCGTACACCCGGCCCTGAGGCACGCGCTCGGCCACGGGGAAACTGAAGTAGCCGGTGCCGGCGCCAATGTCAGCGACACTGAACTCGGGCTTGAGCGGCAGGCGGTCAATAAGCAGGTCGGTGCGCTCCTGGCGCTCACGTTCACCGCGTTCCAGCCAGCCGGCGCCGAGGTGGCCCATGACATGGGAAATCTCCCGCCCCATGTAGATTTTCCCAATCCCGTCCCGGCTGGGCTGGGAATATTGGTAGTGCCCCGTCGGGGTATCGGCGGCCAGGGTGCTGGTGCAGAGCAAGGCGGCAGCAAGGACAGTACGCCATTTCATCGTGAAACCACTCTTATCGATTTGGTAACGGCGTAGATACGTTTGGCGAGGTCAAGCGGACACAAACACCGGTCAATAAACCGGAACAGAACCGCGGGTCATTACAGTGATATGTAGTAACGTTACATTCTGCTGTTAAGCTGACCGGTAGACAGTGCCGCGGCAGGGTGATGTGGCGGCATTGCCGCACGAGATGAAAGCGGCATTGTGAATGGGCGCAAACACTGGCGGCTGCGAGCGCTACTCATCTTTGCCAACACTCAGAGTCAACACACGCGAAGAACCCGTTCTTGAAGACATCCTCCCTCCTCAAACATATTGAAACACTGCAGGGCGACGTGGCCTGGGGTCACGTGCTCGATGCCGGCACCGGACCCAAGTCCCTGCCCTGGGTCGCGTCACTGTCCAGCCAACGCTGGACGGCGATCACCGCCCAGCCCAGCATGGCCGAGAGTGCACGGCAGTCGCTCTCATCCGCCCCCCGGGCAGCCGACAGGATTATTATCGGCAACTGGGCGGATGAAGAATTGCTGCCAGGTGAGCGCTTCGACACGGTGTTGCTCGACTACCTGATCGGTTCGGTCGATGCCTTTGCGCCGTATTTCCAGGAAGCACTGCTGCATCGGCTGGCGGCCCGCACCTTGGGCAGCTTGTATGTCATCGGGCTGGAGCCCTATGTGCCGGTGGTCGCTGACGAAGACGTTGGTGCGTTTGTGGGTGATCTGGGCCGGCTGCGTGACGCCTGCCAGCTGCTGGCCAGGGATCGACCCTATCGGGAGTACCCGGCGCAGTGGGTAGCGGCGCAGTTACAGCGGGTGGGTATGGCCGTCACCGACACCCGGTATTTCCGAATCCGTTACCGCAAACAGTTTCTTGCGGGCCAGCTCGATATCTGCGAAACCCGGGCCAGGCAAATCCCCGACCCCGCACTCTCCGCAGCCCTGCTTGAGCATATCGCCCTGATGCGGCAGCGCGGAGAGGCGCTGATCGAGCAGCATGACGGGCTGCCCTATGGCCGCGACTATGTGATCAGGGCAGTGCCGGCTGGATAACGCGGTAGCCCCAATCACTGATCCCGCGCCGCTGCGGGGGTTACAGGTCCAGTGCACAAGTGTCGCGCGGGGTGGAATTGAGCCATATCAAGCGGCCGTCTGCCCAACAAAATGATATGTTGTAACATATCGCATTAGTGGCTAAGCTCTCCGGCTGATATCAACTCATCGATAGCTTTCATCGTCGTGACAGGTCCAGCGTGTCCCCGTTAGCCAGGCAAAGCCCATACCAGGGGTTGGTTGCCGCAGGGCATTTTCCGGTCATCCTCGGCCCCAGGCCCCGGTTGTTGGGGGCTGCGGGCTTTTTTTCTAATCAGCAGCGTCATCCAGGCTTCCCGGGCGGCACTCCCGCGCATGTCGGGTCCCTGGCTGACGCCATGAAGCTTCAACAACGAAACCACCTAACGTGTGTATCCAGGAGAGAAACATGAAACGTTTGTTATGCGTTGCGGTCGCCGCGGCGTCCGCGCAAATGGCAGCCTCCGTGTCGGCTGAAGATGAACGCATGGAGCACGTCCTTGTGACGACGCCGATTCAGCGACGCGAAGCTGATACCGCGCTGCCGGTCACGATTCTGACCGGAGAAGATCTGCGGCGTGCCTCGGCTACGACCATCGGCGAAACCCTGGGCAGCCAGGCCGGTATCGCCAACGCCAGCTTTGGCCCCGGTGTGGGGCGGCCGGTGGTTCGCGGCCAGCAGGGCCCCCGTGCGATCACCCTGCAGAACAATATCCTGTCGGCGGACGTCTCCGGCCTCAGCCCTGACCACTCGGTGACGGTGGAGGCGATGCTCGCTGAAAGCGTTGAAGTGCTGAGAGGACCTGCGACCCTGCTGTATGGCGGTGGCGCCATTGGCGGCGTGGTTAACGTCATCGACAACCGTATTCCGCGGCAGGCCATCGACGGAATTGAGGGCGGCATTGAGTACCGCTACGACGAGGCGTCGGATATGGATGCCGGTGTGGCTCGCATCGAGGGCGGCAACGGGAAGTTCTCCTTCCACCTGAGTGGAACCACCCGCGAAACTGACGATCTCGATATCCCCGGCATGGCTATCGACGAGCGAGCGGTGGAGGAACAGGAAGAACTGCTCGGTGGTCACGACGAGGACGAGCACGGCCACGACGAGGACGAAACCGAGAACACCGACGGTTTTATCGCCAATACGGACAGCGAAACCGACGTGATCAACGCCGGCTTCAGCTTTGCCTTTGGTGAAGGCAGCTTTGCCGGCTTCTCGGTAAGCCACCTGGAAAGTGAATACGGCCTGCCGCCTGGTGCTCACGCTCATCACGAGCACGAGGATGAGCACGACGAGGACCACGACGAAGATCACGATGAGGATCATGACGAGGACCACGACGAAGATCATGATCACGAGGAGGAGGAAGAATTCGTTCGCCTCGACATGGAGCAAACCCGTTACGATGCCATGCTCCACCTGCAGAACCCCACCGAATGGGCTGAAGCGATCCGCGCCTTCGTCACCTACACCGATTACACCCACGACGAGCTGGAAGGCAGTGAAGTGGGCACCACGTTCAATCGCGAAACCTGGGACAGCCGCCTGGAGATTGTGCATAACGGTTTCCTCGGCACGCACGGCGTAATCGGCCTGCAGGCGCGGGCGGATGAATTTGAAGCCGTGGGTGAAGAGGGCTACGTGCCCCCGACCGATAGCACGGATTTTGGCCTGTTTATTCTGGAAGACTGGCACAGCGGCGACTGGCTCTATGAGGTCGGTGCGCGGGTAGACTACGCCGAGCGCGACCCCGATTCACTGGGAGCCTCCGAAGAAGACTTCACCGCCTTCAGTGTTTCCGGCTCCGCCCTGTGGAATATTGACGATACCTGGCAACTGGGTTTCGCCCTGTCACGCTCGGAGCGGGCTCCGCTCGCGGAGGAGTTGTTCTCGAATGCCGACGCTAGAATCAACGGGGCGATTGACGAGGAAGAGCTCGTCACTCACCCGGCAACAGGTGTCATCGAAATCGGCGACCCGGACCTCGATGAAGAGGTGTCGCTGAACCTCGACGTCTCCCTGCACTGGCACGTTGAGCGTTCCTGGGCGGAACTCTCAGTGTTCTACAACAGCTTCGAGGACTATATCTTCCTGCTGAATAGCGGCGAAGAAGCTGACGAAACCCCGATCTACCTGTACGAGCAGGACGACGCGGAGTTCTTCGGTCTCGAACTGGACAGCAGCTTCCACCTGGCGGATGTCGGCCCCGGTTCCCTGGACCTGGGCGTGCGCGCTGATTACATCACCGCTGAATTCGACGATGCCGGCGATGTGCCGCGCCTGCCGCCCTTCCGCGTCGGTGGTCAGCTGAGCTGGAGTGGGGAGAACTTCCACACCTATGTCAGCGTGCTGAACGCTGGCGACCAGGACGATCCCGGTGATTTCGAAACCGAGACCGATGGCTGGACCCGCTGGGATATCGGCGCGGATTACCGCTTCCAGGTCGCCGATGCCAGCGAACTGCTGGTGTTCGTGAAGTGGAAGAACATCGGTGACGATGAGATTCGCCTCAGCACCTCATTCCTGCGCAACTTCGCGCCGGAAGCGGGCGAGTCTATCGAGGCCGGTATTCGCTACACCTTCTAGGTCCATCTTCCAGGCCAGGCGCCTGATCTGCTTACTGGTCCCTCCGGACCTGGGGCGACCGCGCGGCAAGCGCGGTCGCCCATTTCTTTCCATAACGCTAGCCCCGACTAAGCTCTCCGCTGCATGATGACAGCGGGCGGTCGGTCTCCTATTATCACTATCTTTGAGAGGGCGCTGAGCCTCAGCAGCCCTTAACACCATGCATTTTGTCCGCGCCAATGTGGAGGCCGTGATGATCAGTTTGAACGTTAGGCAGTCGATCTATGTAGCCCTGGGTTGTTTAGTACTCACGGCGTCGGCCCTGGCTGCCGATGGCGTCGTACAGTCCGCCAGCGGTGCGGTGTTTGTTAACGGCTCTCCCGCAGCGCCGGGGGACAGCGTCAGCGCCGGCGACACTTTGTCGACCGCCGAAGACGCGGCCATGACCGTGGTGATGAATGATGACTCCGTGATCGAGCTTCGTACAGCTACCGAAGTGACCGTGCTGGCGCATGTCTATGATGCCGCCAACGTCGAGGACAATGCGCAGTTGCTGCAGCTGGTGGACGGCGATTTAGGTTTCACATCCGGCAAGATCGCCAAAAACGATCCCAACGATGTTTACGTGATGGCGGGCCTGATGGGCGTGACGCTCCGGGGCACAATTTTCGATATCACTTACAAGCGCGACAGCAAGGAAGTTGTCCTTAAAATGAAAGAGGGCGTGACCAACGTAGATCTTGCCAGCCTCGGGCTCGAGGTGAATGGAAAGCCGGTACAGATTGACCCGAAAACCGGTGAGGTGACCCTGAAGGTGACCGACGGCAAGCTGGCCCTCACCGTCGCCAATCCCGGCAACCAGTTCAAGGGCGGCGTGCGCAGCGATGCCCCGATGACGATGGAGTTTGCAGTCGAGGCGAATGCGCAGGGCAAAGACGACCTGAAGCTGGTCAACGTGAGCCAGCCTCTGCGGCAGGAGAAAACGATCAATATGGCCAGCCTGCAGTGGTATGTAACAGATGTCACGGTCGACGACCACGTCAGGAATAAGGACAAGTATCTGAACTTGTTTCGCGACGCATTGAGCAACACTCTAAATGTCGACTATTCAAGTTTGAATCTAGTCTCAGTGGTAGATGTTGGGACCAGGCAGCCGCGGCGATCATCAGAGTCGGAAGTGAGAGAGCTGGACGAGACAGATGACACTGGCGTCCGTCGCAGGAAGCCGCTGGAAGAAGAGGTCGACGTGATCAGCCTGACCACGTTCAACCAGGCCATCATCAATACCGACGAGTAGTTATCGACGCGCCAGCAACCCACTCCGGTGAGCAGCGCTGATCGCGACAAGTGGAACCAGCGCTATGCTGAGGGCGCCTACTCGGAGCGCACACACCCCAGTCCGCTGCTGGAGCACTGGGCCGACCAGATAGCGCCCGGCCTGGCGCTGGATATTGCCTGCGGAGCCGGTCGCAACGCCCTCTGGCTGGCTGAGCGGGGGTTCACCGTAGACGCCATCGATATCTCCGCGGCGGGGCTCGCCAGGGCCCGGCAGGCAGCCGACCAGCGCGGGCTTTCAATTGACTTTATCGAGCACGACCTGGATCAACCCATTGCGCTGCAGGCCGATTACCAGCTCATTCTCATGATTCGCTATGTCGACCTGTCGCTGTTGCGCCGGCTCGCTCAACACCTCGCGCCGGGCGGCTGGCTGATTTGTGAAGAGCATATGGTCAGCGATGCTGACGTTATCGGTCCGGGCAATCCGGAGTTTCGCGTCGCTCCCGGTGCACTCTCCTCGGCCCTGGCTGGTCTGGATATTCTCTCGGTGGAGGAGGGGGTGGTGACGGAATCGGATGGCCGCCTTGCGGCACTGTCCAGGATTGTTGCCCGCGGGCCGGCCTCAGAAGCTTAGCACCTGCCGCCCACCGGGCCGGTTCTATACTTAAGAATGCAGCAGCACTGGAATGGAGGTTCCATGCCGGCAGGCTTGAAAGAATTGTTCGCCATAGACTTCGGTCGCTTTGTCGAAGTGGTGGGGCTGGTGGGCATCGTCGTCTCACTGAGTTTTCTTGGCTACGAACTGAAGCGCTCCAACGATATCGCCGAGGCCGAGGCGATTGCCGAGATATACGCCATGACCAATGAGATGGGGTTGGCGATGGCGGGCAGCCCGGAACTGTCGCGGGTGTTCCGCCAGGCGCAGTCCGATTTTGAGTCCCTCAGCCCGGAAGACCTGTGGACCCTGTACGTGTTGATCGAATACGTCATCAACTCCACGGAAACCGGGTGGAAGTTCTACGACCAGGGCATCATCAATGCGGAAGAAGCGGACTACTTCACCCAGGGCCTGTGCCGGCTGATTACCCTGCACCCCAATATGGTCAGGGTTTGGCAGGAAAACGAAGACAACCGCATTCCCGGTTTCTACGAATACGTCAGCGACGTTTGTGACGTCTAGTCGTAGTGCTCAGGTCCACCAGCATTCACCATGGCTACTGGTTTGGTGGCAGGGGAGGTGCCACACCTTCGAAGAACCGCGGCTGGTTCGCGAACAGGTTGAAGTTGGCATAAGCGGGATCCATCTGGCCGCTGTTACGGACATGCATCCTTAGAGAGCACCAACGATACGCGGTTCCCTGCTTGTCGCGGCGATATCCGTAGTATTCCTTGCCCGTGGTGCGCCAGCTGTGGGTGTGGATATCCCAGTATATATAGAGGACCTCCAGCGGTAAGCCTTCTGCTGAGCGCCGGCTTACCACCGTCCTGTTTGTGTGATGCCATCGCTGCTCTGAGCTCCGGAGCGTGTAGTTCTCGAGCGCTTCCGGCAGTTCCCAGGCATGCTCCGTTTCCAACTGGCCGGTCAGTGGCAGCGGAGGAATCGGTGGCGTGTAGATGTCTCGCTCCGGGTAGATGGTCTTGTTGCCTGGTGGCTGTCCGCGATAGAAGTTGTAGGTGGCGAGCCCTTCGGGCTCTGGGAGATAGAGTATGTTGCCCACGATGCTCTCATAGATCGGGCAGTCGTAGCCCTCCATGGGAAGACAATCCCTGTAGTTGAGAGCCCAGTAGTTGGCATTGGTGACAGACTCCCCCGCCTGGTGCTCCCAGGAAATTGAATACGTTTTGGCGCGGTCATTAGGCTCGAATGTCCATCTTGCGACTTCATAGTCCTCAAAGCCTGTATATCGGCCCGCGCCGTTGCTACCTGTTTCATAGTGGAAGATGCGAGTATCTTCGTAGCGCACGTTCCTCGGATGCTGCCGCTCTAAGGTTTGATCGGTTCGCTCGAGACGCTCTACCACTTCGCCCTGGAGGTCCAGGTTGAAGTAGCGGTAATAGGTGACGTCTTCAATCCGGTGGTAAGACTGCCTGCGTTTCGCAACGATTTTCTTGAGTCTCGGCTGTCCGTGCAGCGGTGAACGCTCGAAGAAGTAGGAGCTTCTCGCGCCACAGCTATCAGGCTGGATGTTGAAGCTCTCGGCGAGCACACCGAAGGCGCCGGACTCCGCCGAGTCGGCAATCACCGGCTCTACACCTTCGACGACCTCCCACTCGCAGAGCCTGTAACTTTCCTGCAGCCAGGCTTCCGACACTTCCAGCGGCGCAAAGACTGGCTGCAGGGAAACTACTACCTCACTGTCCAGAATGGCGAGCAGGCCAGCGTTGTCTGAAAACCCGTCGGTACTCACGGCGCAGGGGCCGCGGTGGTCACCGCACAGGAATCCGGCGCCGCCCCGCCATCGCAGGAAAACAAATCCTGCATCGGCGCTGGCGTGGAAGACTTCAGAAAATTGGGGATTGAAGACGTCGACCACGCAGGTTTCAGCGGGTCCACAGCTCAAGCTGCCGGAACCGGCCAGCACGCGACCGCCCTCCGCTGGCACGATGATCTCGACTTTGCAGCCCACCATCAGCAGCAGGCACACTGCCGCCGCGACTTTACCCAGGAATCGCATACCACACCTCCGCGCGATCCGGTCAGAACTCAGCCTGACCTGCAGGTTACGAACGCTCATAGGGATGATAGCGGTTCCCGGCGGGCCCGAGGTGCGGTCCGCACCAGAAATTTGATGTAGCCCAAAAACTGCGCCTTATATCGCAGCTTGGGCAGTTCATTTGTTGAATAGTGCACAGAACGCACACTTTTTTGGTGTAAGTGGACCAGCGCTACACTAGGGTGGACTCAAAGACACTGAGTTGCGCTGAGCGATGACAGAAGAACCGGGCCAGGAAACAGCAAACGACTTGGTCATCAACCGTCTGGTTGATGGTCTGGTATCGAAGTTTCTGCGCCTGACGATCGCCAAAAAGCTGCTGCTGGGCTTCAGCTCGCTGCTGGCACTGCTGATCCTGATCTCTGCCTATGCCCTCACCAACCTCAACCGCCTCAACTCGATCAATGACAGCATTCTGCTGACCGACCTGCCGGTGATTCTCGCCGCCGATGAGATGGTGGACCTGATCTTCTCCGAAGAGCTCTATAGCCGTCGCTATGCGGTGTTTCGTACCGAAGAGGTTATGACTCTGCTGCAGGAGCGCAATACCGAGTTCAAGATTCAGCTTGAACGCATTCGCGCGGTGCCGGAAGAGCGCGATTTTCCGGTACAGGACATTGCCGCCCTGCACGAGCAGTATGTCAACCTGCTGCTGGAGGCCTCGGGTTCCACCACTGAGGCGTCGACCACGTTCTCCGAGGATTACGACGAGCAGATCAAGGCCCAGCAGGACGAGCTGATCGCGGTCATCCGGGAGATGGGCGCCCAGGCTCAGCGCGACCAGAACGCCAAGACCAACACCACGGCCAGCATTGGTTCCCTGGCGTTCAAGGCCGCCGCCGTGCTCTGCGTGGCGGGTTTGCTGCTGTCGCTGCTGGCTGCGGCCCTCATCACCCACAATATCTCAGGCGCCATTAACAAACTGCGCGAGGCGACCGAGATGATTGCCCGTGGCAACTTTGACATTAAGCCCGATATCAGCAATACCGACGAGCTCGGTGACCTGGCGGATGCCTTCGTGGCCATGGCCGAACGTCTCAAACACCTGGAAGAGACCAACCTGGATACCAGCCCGCTGACCCGCCTGCCCGGAGGCACCACCATTGAAGCCCTGATGAAGAAGCGCATTGAGGCGGAAGCGGAGCTGGCCTTCTGTCTCATGGATATCGATAACTTCAAGGCTTACAACGATCACTACGGTTACGCCAAGGGGAATGAACTGATCCAGGCGACCGCCGATCTGGTCAGCAAGGCCGTGGCAGAACACGGCGCCGAGGATGATTTCATTGGCCATATCGGCGGTGACGATTTCGTCGTGATCACCACGCCGGACAGTTTTGAGGCGATTTGCCAGGCCGTGGTCGACAGCTTCGATGCGGATATTCCCGGTTTCTATAATGCCAGCGACCGGAAACGCGGCTATATTGTCGGAGAGAACCGCCAGGGTGACAAAGTCGATTTTCCGCTGGCGACCATTTCAATCGCCGTGGTGACCAACAAGGACAACAAGTCGCTCAACCACATCCAGTTCGGCGAAATCGCCGCGGAGATGAAAGAACATGCGAAGGCCGAGACCGGCAGTGTGTTCAAGGTGGAGCGCCGCAAATCGGCAGGCGGCACGCGGAAGGACCGCAAGAAGAAGGCGAAAACCGCCTGATAGCAGGGCTTTAGCATGAACGCTTACAAACTCGCAGTATGCCTGGTGCTCTCCACGGTGATCGGTGGCTGCGCGCAGACGGCAGATCAGCCGCAGACCATCACGCTGGAACAGCACTCCCAGGAAACCCTGCGCCTTAAAAGCCGTATCGCCGATCTCGAAAGCCGGCTGCAGAACGCGGAGCAGGCCAATGCCGAGTTGCAGGAAGAGAATGCGGAGTTGAGTAAGCGCATCGAAATGCTCAAGGTCCTCGACCAGGCCGTCGAAGAGAAGCGCAAGAACTACAGCTCCAAGTAGCCGCAGCTATTGGTCCCTCAGTCCCCTGCGCTGACCCCGCGATACAGGTCTATCATCGGCTGCTGGTTTACCGTCACCAAACCCTCACCGGCACGATCCAGGTCGAAGGCCAGTAGCAT
This sequence comes from Halieaceae bacterium, assembly GCA_028282105.1. GTDB lineage: Bacteria > Pseudomonadota > Gammaproteobacteria > Pseudomonadales > Halieaceae > JANQIO01. The sequence goes on from JANQIO010000083.1 coordinate 10,583, forward strand.
CACCAGCGCGAAGGTGATCGCCAGGGAGAAATTCGCCACGTGAATGCGCCGCCCCTTGCCGGAGCCGAACTGGAAGCCAACGGCGATCATGGCGACTCCCGAGGCAGATAGCAGAATCCACCAGACAAAGTCGGGAATCCGGTAGTACGCGCCGAGCACCACGCGCTTGGTGTGCAGCTTGAACATATCGTTCAGCGTGGCGGCGAAGAACACCTGGATGCGCCCGCCGCCGTTGTCCTCGGAGAGTTCTTCCACGCGCAGCCACATGGCCTGCTGCAAGGCCTCGGCGCGGCGCTGAATGAGCGCCAGCCGTTCCGGCTGACCGTAGGCGTAGACGATGCCCACTCGCACCTGGATATAGTCCCGCAGCAAGCTGCGTACCGTGGTGCGCTGGGGTTCCGGCAGCAGGTCGGCCCTCAGGTAGGCGGTCTGGATGGCGGTGACGTCCTCCAGCAAAGCCGCTTTGCGGGCATCGAAGCGGGCACTGGCGGAGCCAAAGGTCAGTGCGATCACGAAGGCCATCATGCCCAGTACGGCGCCCACCACGGTGCCTATTGAGGGGTCGGACTGGCCGTCGGCGTCGCCCCGGTGGCGCTTGCCGAACCAGAAGCCGGTCTCGATGGCCAGTAGGGCTACCAGCACCATGAACAGGAAGGCGCCCCACAGCGGCAGTGCATCCAGCCCGTGGGTTGTCCGCTCCTTCTCCAGGTCCAGCTCGCGCACCGAGGGCAGGATCACCTCAAGCTCATCAAACTCCGGTGTCGCGGCCACCACCGCCATCGCCCTTGCCAACAGCTCCTGGTCGACAAAGGCGCGAATCTCGTTGCCGTCCTGCCAGGCGTCCACGCCCCAGGCGGCGTTGGTAGCAAGTACGCCGATGTGATCTTCCGTCAGCCGCAGGTCGATCTCCCCGGGTGATGAAGCCGCGAAGTTAGGGTCTATGCGCACGGCCTTGTCCAACACCAGTGGCGTATAGCCCAGGTGCGAATCGTCGATGTACCACTGCAGGACTCTTTCGGTATGGCCGATAAAGAAATCCCAGGCCCGGGTCATCGCCACCAGGAAGTCCACCGCTGCCTCGGGGTGGGCGGCGATAAACTCATCCGACATGGCAAGTACGCCCAGGGCCTGGGTGTCGCTCAGGCTGCGGGTGACGCCCCCCAGTTCAAAGCTGGAGGCGTCAGGTTCCCAGACGGAAGCGGCGTCGAGGTACTGCCACTGTTCGATGCCGCCACCGAGTACAAGGTCGCGTATCTCCAGGATGTCGCGATTGTAGTTGCTCACGTCTTTCTCAGGATCCAGGCCGGCGCGCTGCTGTTCCAGGATGGCTTCGCGGTGTGCAATGGAGCCGAAGGGGCTGGCAACCGCCTTGCCTCGCAAATCGCTGATGCTGTCGATGGGTGAGCCGGGTGGAACGATCACCGTAACCCTGTCGGTGTAGACGCGGGCGACGATCTTCCACTTTCCGCCCTGGGCCAGCAGGTTGATGGTGGGCTGGTCGCCGGCAAAGAACGCATCCAGCTTACCCGCCAGGGCGGCTTCCACCTCTGGGGTGCCATAGCTGTAGGGCAGCAGGCTGGGCTCGAGCCCGTGGCGCGCCAGGACATCCGTGCGCTTCAGAACCTGCACCAGCGCCGCCTGGGTGACGGTGGGTATCTGCCAGCCAATCCGAATCGGAACCGGTGCCGAGGATTCCTGCTCTGCCGGCGCTTGCGCCAGCGTGGTGCTGGAGAGGCTCAACAGCATCAGCAGTGTTGCTATTGGCGCAGCGAATTGTTTCAGACTCATGCCCGTCCCGTCAGCAATTTGAGAGCGGCAAGTATACGCCACAGCAGGCATTCAGCAGATGGGGGGATACCGCGGTCAGGCGTGTACTGTGGCCAGCAGCTTTTCCAGCAGCCAGTTATGAAAGCGGCCACGGCTAGCCGCTGTGTCCGGAAGATCCACGCTTCTGAGAAAAGCGCCCGCCAGCAAGGGCTCCGCCGCCAGTACCAGGTTGAAAAAAGCCACCTGGTAGCGCGCCTCCCGGCTGTCCAGCTCCATCGATTGCTGCCAGCTATTGGCCAGCTCCGAGAACATACCAGTCTCGTCGCTGCGCCAGTCGGCCAGCGACAACCACATGGCGAGCCTGGCGAACTGTTGTTCTCCATACACGTGCGAAAGGCGACTGGCCAGGGCGGCGGGGTCCGGATCGGCTTCCTCGTTGATCGCTTCCTTCAGCCGTCGTCCGCCATAGGCCAGCAGCGCCTCAAGCAGTTGTTCCCTGTCCTTGAAGTGGTAGTGGATTGCCGCGTCGGTGATGCCCAGTTCGCGCGCGACCGCCTGAACTTTTACCGCACTGACGCCACCCTCCAGCAGGAAGCGATGTGCTGTTTCGAGAATGCGTTGCTTGGCCTTGTGCGCGGGAAGTCTCTGTCTGTTTGTCTTACTCATAGTCGCATTTGCGTGGGTCTTATACTTAGACTACTCTTAGTAATATTACTTTGACAACTCAAAGTTAAGCTCGATGTCAGCAACAGGCTGGAAGAGCGCATGTCATGGGAGGATTTATGACGCTTTTGGAGACCTTCGCGCGCTATGCGACCGATTTTGAAGAGACCTACCTGGATGATGACTGGGACCGGCTGCAGCCATATTTCCTGGAGGACGCCACGTACGAGGTATGCAATATGCCGTTTTTTTGCACTTTGACGGGTAGGGATGCCGTTTTTGCCGGCATCAAGAAATCCCTCGATGGCTTCGACCGGCGCTGTAGCCGCAGCCTGGCGGATCCCACCGTATTCAAAGCCGAGGGCAACCGTGTGCTTGTGTACGGGTCTATCGACTATGAGTGCGAGGGTTTCTCGACCAGCGCCTCCCTATGGGAGCTTGTCAGCTTTCGCGACGGCGCGATTGCGCACATCGTGGATATCTACGCTCCCGGGCAGGACGAACAATACCTGCGATGGCTGGCAGGGCTGAGTACGCCGCTGGATGCGTCCTATTGCTAGTTAGGCCCGGGCCGCCTGGAGTTCGAACCCGGGGCGGCAGGTGCCTCCCGCCAGCGCTATACTGCCTGGAAGTTGCAGCGCTGCAGGCGGCATGACATGCAAATAACAACGGCGGGTGCCGGGCATATTCCAGAGGTGGGTCGCCTGTTCGATCTCTACCGGCAGTTCTACGAGTGTGAGCCGGATCGCGAGGCGGCCACCCGATTTATTGGCGAGCGCATCTGCAACGGCGAGTCCCGGGTATTCGTCGCGCTGGAGGGTGATCGTGGCCTGGGTTTCGTGCAGCTCTATCCCTCCTTTTGCTCGGTAGAGCTGATGAAGATCCAGATCCTCTACGATCTCTACGTGGACGCGGATGTCCGTCAGGGCGGGGTAGGTGAGGCCCTGATGAAGCGGGCGTCGGACTTTGCCCGGGAGAGCGGCGCGGCACGGGTCGATCTGCTGACCGCGCACAGCAATCATATTGGACAGCACCTCTACGAAAAACTGGGCTATGAAATCGTCAACGAGGATTTTCACGCCTATTCGCTGTATTTATAGAGGCGACCCGGACACCATCTGACTCGACACCGTCATGCTACGGGGCCACACTATTCATCTACCCGAGCTAAAAAAACCACGAGTCCATATAGCTCAACACCTAGACGTCGCGAGGTTCAACGAGGCCATGAAATCACTCAAAGTTAACGGCAAGCGCATTGAAGTTGATGCCGACGAGGGCACCCCGCTGCTATGGGTGATCCGCGAGCAATTGGGCATGACTGGCACCAAGTTCGGCTGCGGCATTGCCCAGTGCGGCGCCTGCACCATCCACATCGACGGACGTGCGGTGCGCTCCTGTGTCTACCCGCTGAGTGCGGTGTCGGACAGCAACGAGATTACCACCATTGAGGGCCTGTCCAGGGACGGTGAGCACCCGGTTCAACAGGCCTGGGCCGAGCTGGATACACCGCAGTGCGGCTACTGCCAGCCGGGCATGATTATGGCCGTGGCGGGTATGCTCAATGACACGCCGAACCCCAGCGACGAGCAAATCGACGCGCAGATCACCAATATCTGTCGCTGTGGCACCTTCCAGCGGGTGCGCGAGGGTATCCACCTCGCCGCCAAGAAGTCCTGAGGGGGGGTGAGTCATGAATGATCTGATAAACGGTATCAACGTCACCCGCCGCAGCTTTGTTGTTGGCGCCTCCGTGGCCGGCGCCGGCCTGTCCCTGGGCATCCTGCCGGCGGGCAGGGCCGCGGCGGACGGCCACCTGGACGAAGTCAACGCCTGGGTGGTGATCGCCCCGGACGATACCGTCACGGTGCGGGTTGCCCGGTCCGAGATGGGGCAGGGCACGCTGACCGGTCTCGCCCAGCTGGTGGCCGAGGAGCTGGAGTGCGACTGGGAAAAAGTCACCTGGGAGTTTCCCACCCCGGGCCAGAGCCTGGCCCGGGAGCGGGTCTGGGGCTCGTTCTCTACCGGCGGCAGCCGCGGCCTGCGCGGCAGCCAGCAATACATGCGGGAAGGCGGCGCCGCCGCCCGCATGATGTTGATTGAGGCTGCGGCCCAACAGTGGGGGGTGCCGGCCGCTGAGTGCTACGCCGAGAACAGCGTGATTTACCACAGGGGTTCGCGCCGTAAGACCCGCTTCGGCAAAGTTGCGGACGCCGCTGGCAAGCTGGCGCCGCCCACCGAGGTCAAGCTCAAGCCGGAATCCGAGTGGAAGGTGGCGGGCCAGCCGCTGAAGCGCCTGGATACCGCAGAAAAGCTCACCGGCAAACTCGTCTATGGGGCCGATATCCAGCTCGACGGTATGTTGCTGGCGAGCATCAAGGACTGCCCGGTCATGGGCGGCAAGCTGCTGAGCTATGACGAGGCCGCCATTAAGGATATGCCCGGCGTGCGTGGGGTGGTGAAAGTGGAAACCTCTCTCGGCACCAGCGGCGTGGCGGTGGTGGCAGACACCTGGTGGCAGGCCAATAAGGCTCTGGAAAAACTGCCCATCGAGTGGGACCTCGGCCCCAACGCGGAGTTCGATGACGCGGCGCTGACCGCGCTGCTGGAGAGCGGTCTCGATGCGGACGAGGCCTTTGTGGGCAACGCCGGTGGCGACATCGCGGGCGCCTTTGGCGCCGCGGAGCAGATGGTGGAGGCGGTGTACAAGGTGCCTTCCCAGAATCACGCGCCGATGGAGCCGATGAACGCCACTGCGGTGCTGACCAAAGACCAGTGCGACGTCTGGTGCCCCACCCAGAACGGTGAGTCGGCGCTGGCAGCAGCCTCGGAGGCCTCCGGACTGCCTATTGAGCAGTGCGAAGTTTACAAGACCATTCTCGGCGGTGGCTTCGGGCGTCGCGGCCGTCCGGACTATGTCTACCAGGTCATCGAGGTGGCCAAGGCTTTTCCAGGCACACCCATCAAGTTGCAATGGTCGCGGGAAGAGGACCAGAGGCACGGCTTCTTCCATCCCACCACCATGGCGAAAATGCGCGGCAGCCTCGATGCAGATGGCAAGCTGACCGGCCTGCATGTGCGGATTTCCGGGCAGTCTATCCTCGCCGGCCTGTCGCCCCAGGCGTTGCAGGACGGGATGGACCCGCTGGTATTCCAGACCCTGTTCAAGCACGGCGTCGCGCCCAACATGGACGACCACGCCATCAGCTACGACTTCGAGAATTTGCTGGTCGACCACGCCATGCGCAACCCGCCAATCCGCCCCGGGTTCTGGCGCGGTGTGAACATGAACCAGAACGCTATTTATATGGAGTGTTTCATGGACGAACTGGCCGCCGCGGCGGGGCGTGACCCCCTGGAGTTCCGGCTGGCGCACATGGAGAAAAACCCCAAGGGCGCCGCCGTGCTCAAGGCCGTGGCCGAGCGCTCCGGCTGGGGCCGGAAGGACGGCAAGCACCGCGGCCTGGCGGTCACCTATGGGTTTGGCAGCTACGTGGCGGCCTGCGCCGATGTGACCGTCAGCGGCGACGGCGATGTGAAGATCGACCGCATCGTTGCCGCTACCGACTGCGGCACCGCGGTCAACCCGCAGCAGATCGAGGCCCAGGTGGAAGGCTCCTTCGTCTACGGCCTGTCGGCGCTGCTGTACCAGGAGATCACCTATGACCAGGGGGTGGTGGAGCAGCAGAACTTCCATACCTACCCGTCCATGCGCATCAAGGATATGCCCAAAGTCGAGGCCATTGTCATGCCCTCGGGCGGCTTTTACGGCGGTGTCGGTGAGCCCACCATCGGTGTCGCGGCGCCGGCGGTGATGAACGCGATTTACGCCGCCACCGGCAAGCGGGTGCGCAGCCTGCCGCTGAAAGAGCAGCTCAAGGCCTGAGGCCCGTTGCGCTGTCGAGGATTGCTGGTCGGCCTGTTGCCGTGGCTCGCGGGCTGCGGTGCGGTGGTATCTGAACCCGCAGCGATTGACCAGGCGGCGCTGCTGACCGCCAGCTGCTCCGGCTGCCACGCCCGGGGTGGACAGGCCATTGCCAGCCTCGACGGCATGCCGGCAACGGAATTGGAAGCCAAACTGCTGGCCTATCGCAATGAGGCCGAGGGCGGGTCCTCGATGCACCGCATGGCGCGCGGTTACAGCGCAGAGCAGATTGCGCTGATTGCCCGAACGCTGGGGGAATAGAGCATGACCGCTGGCCTGACACGCCGCCGTTTGCTGGCCACGCTTTCCGCGCTCGGGCTGGGCGCACTGCTATCGCCGGCAAGCCAGGCGCGAACCGCGAAGGCCGGTATTGTCGTGGTAGGGGGCGGCTTCGGCGGCGCGACCGCGGCACGGTTGCTGGCGCGCCTGTTGCCCGCTGCCAGAATTACCCTGGTGGAAGCCTCGCCCCATTACGTGGCCTGCCCCTTCAGCAACCTGGTGCTGGCGGGTTTGCGCGAGATGGAGGCACAGACGTTCGCCTACTCGGCACTCTCTGGCGAGGGCATTACGGTAGCCCGGGCCCGCGCCACCGATGTGGACACCGTCGCCCGCACTGTCGCCCTCGATAGCGGCGCCACCCTCAGCTATGACCGGCTGATTCTGTCGCCGGGTATCGACCTGCACTGGGGGGCACTGGAAGGCTATGATCTGGCTGCGGCGGAGCGCATGCCGCACGCCTGGAAAGCGGGCCCGCAGACCCTGTTGCTGCGCGAGCAACTGCGGGCCATGCCCGAGGGCGGCGTGGTGCTGATATCGGTGACCGCTGCGCCGTTTCGCTGTCCGCCGGGGCCCTATGAGCGTGCCAGCCTGATCGCCGGGTATCTCAGGCAGCACAAGCCGCGGGCCAAACTGATTGTCCTCGACAGCAATGAGGCGTTCTCCAAACAGGGCCTGTTCCAGGCCGCCTGGCGGCAACACTACGGTGACATGATCGAATGGCGCAGCGCCTCCAACTTCGGGCGGGTGATTCGTGCCGATGCGCGGGCCATGGAACTGCACACGGATTTCGATACCGAGCGTGGGGATGTGATCAACGTGGTGCCGCCGCAGCGAGCCGGCGCCATCGCCGCGCGGGCGGGTGCCGCAAATGCCAGCGGCTGGTGCCCGATCGATGCCACCAGTTTTGAATCCGCCCTGGTGCCCGGGGTGCACGTGATCGGCGACGCCACCATCGCCGCGCCCATGCCCAAGAGTGCCTTCTCCGCCAACCAGCAGGCCAAGGTGTGCGCCATCCAGGTTGCGCGCCTGCTGGCAGGGATGGCGCCTGAGCCCACCACACTTGCTAACACCTGCTACTCCTACACCACTCAAGATACGGCGATTTCCGTGTCCGGCGTTTACAACAACGCCGATGGGGTGTTCAGCAATGTACCGGGCGCCGGCGGGGTGAGCCCCAGCGGCGCGACGCCTGCCTTCCGACAGCGCGAGGGCCGGCAGGCTGCCGACTGGTTCCGGGCCATCACGCGAGAGGCCTTCCTGTAGAGGGCTCGCCTGGCGACATACATACTCTTGCTGCTCAGCCAGCTTGCGCAGGCGTCGGATAGCCTGCCGCCGCTCGCGCAGGTCGACGCCAGTCCCGCGCAGGGCGAGCGCATTTTCGTAGCGCGCGAGGCCGGGCACTGCGTACTGTGCCACCAGGTACAAGGTCTGGATGCCCCCTTCCAGGGAAATCTCGGTCCGGACCTTAGCGGCGTGGGCTCGCGCCTGAGTGCGGGGCAGATTCGCCTGCGTATTGTCGACGCCGCGCGACTCAATCCAGACACCATTATGCCGCCCTACTACCGCAGCGAGGGGCTTACCCAGGTGGCGGCGGCTTACCACGGGCGCACTGTGTTGAGCGCCGAACAGATTGAGCACCTGGTGGCCTGGCTTGCCACATTGGAGCAGCCCGATGGCTGAGACGCTGCGGCGGCGCGAATTCCTGGCCCACGGCGCGGCCCTGTTCAGCGTGGCGCTGGTGCCGGTAGCGGCGGCCACTCCCGGCGAGGTAGAGCTGGAATTGGCGGGTCTGTTCGGCGACCGCCCAATTCTTCCTGGCCGGGTGACATTGGAGATACCGCCGATTTCCGAGAACGGCTATTCAGTGCCTCTCAGCGTCGAGGTGGAAAGCCCGATGACAGTGGAGGATCACGTCACCCGCATTGTGCTGTTTGCGGAGGAAAACCCGCAGCCGAATATTGCCCGCTTCGAGTTGGGCCCGAGGGCGGGGCGAGCGCGCGTCCAGACGCGTATCCGCCTGGGCGGTTCCCAGAAGGTACGCGCCATTGCCGAACTCAGCGACGGTTCCCTGTGGTCCACCGAGACCTTCAGCATCGTCACGCTGGCGGCCTGTATTATCCAATAGGAGGGCGCAAGGTATGAGCACCACAATTCGCATCGCCGCCCCGAAGCAGGCCAGCCGTGGAGAGGTGCTGGAGCTCAAGGCCCTGATCCGCCACCCCATGGAAACCGGTTACCGGCGAGACCTCTATGGCAAGCAGATCCCCGAGAACATCCTGACGCGATTTGAGTGCCTCTATAACGGCGAGCGGGTGTTTGCCGGTGAGTTGTTCCGGGCGATTGCCGCCGACCCTTTCCTGACGTTTTACACCGTGGCCCTTGAGTCCGGCACCCTGGAGTTTCGCTGGGTAGGCCAGGACGGGCAGCGGTATTCGGAGTCGGTTGAACTGGAGGTGCTGTGACACGCTGGTTACCGACCCTGTTGTTGACGCTGGCGCCCGCTGCCGTTGCCGATACGCGCAGCTTTGTCGACAGGCCCGATCTGCCGGCCGAAGCCGTGCAGTCCGGCAGCGCATTTCTCACTGCGGAAACCCGCGCCCTGCAGGCCGATGACTTCGCCAACCCGGGCTACCTGTGGGTGGAGCGGGGCAGGGAGCTGTTCGGCAGCGGGGAAAAAGCCTGCAGCAGCTGCCACCAGGCCGATACGCTGGCGGGCGCCGCGGCGCACTATCCACAGTACGATGCGGCCGCTGGTGCACTGCTCAACCTGGAAGCCCGCATCAATCGCTGTCGCCAGAGCCACCAGGCGTTGCCGCCCCTGGCCTACGAAGCCGAGGAGCTGCTGGCGCTGACGGCCTACGTGGCGACCCTGTCCCAGGGCCAGGCTATAACGGTAGCGATTGGCGGTGCGGCAGCGCCTTATTTTCAACAGGGCCGGGCCTATTACTTCCAACGCCGCGGCCAGCTCAACCTCGCCTGCAACCAGTGCCACGATGACCACTGGGGAAAGCAGCTGCGCGGTGACACCATCAGCCAGGGCCAACCCAATGCCTGGCCTGCCTACCGGCTGGAGTGGCAGACGTTTGGCTCACTACACCGTCGCATCCGTGACTGCGACGCGGGGGTGCGGGCCGAGCCCCAGGCATCCGGCTCCGAGATCTACACCAGCCTGGAGCTTTACCTGGCCTGGCGCGCCCGCGGCCTCAGCCTGGAGTCGCCGGGTATTCGCCGCTAGCTGTCAGAGCTATGGCTTATAGGTTAGGCTCTGCGGTTTCCTAAATTGTCTACAAGGGGAATCCCATGTTCCATCGGCTGACGATGTTCATCGTCTTCGCATCACTCGTCGCCTGCGCCCAGGAGGCCCCGCCGCCCGCGGCCAAGGTGGCCAACACAGCCATTGCGCCTGAGCGTCCGAAGTACGAGATCACCACCGAGGCGGTGTTCAGCGCCGCTGATGTTCCTGCCTACGCGGGCTCCCACGATGCGGTCTACGACTACATCGACCAGCACATCGAGTTCCACGTCGCCGAGCTGCAGCGCTGGTTGCAGCAGCCCTCGGTCAGCGCCCAGAACATCGGCGTACGGGACATGGCCGAACTGGTGCGCCAGGATTTTGTCGACCTGGGTTTCCAGGAAGCTGAACTGGTGGAGACTGACGGCCACCCGGGCGTATGGGGCTACTACGACGCCGGCGCCGACAAAACCCTGGCGGTATACATGATGTATGACGTGCAGCCGGTCGACCCGGAGGACTGGCTGTCGCCGCCCTTCGAGGCCAATATCGTCCAGCACAAGGCGGGCAAGGCCATCATGGCGCGGGGCGCCACCAATCAGAAAGGCCCCCAGCGCGCATTTCTCAATGCACTGCAGTCCATTATCGCCACCGAGGGCAAGCTGCCGGTTAACCTGATGATCACTGCCGAAGGCGAGGAAGAGCTGGGCTCGCCCAACTACCCGCAGATTGTCGACCAGTATGAAGAGCGCCTGAAGACGGCGGACGGCGTGCTGTTCCCCATGTCCGGGCAGAACCTCGCGGGCAGGACCACGCTGATGCTGGGCGTGAAGGGCATCGTCTATTTCGAAGCCCAGGCTACCGGCGGTGATTGGGGCGGTCCCCGGTCCGCGGAAATTCACGGCTCCAACAAGGTGATTGTCGACTCCCCGGTCTGGCGCCTGGTAAAGGCGCTGTCTACGCTGGTGAGCGAGGACGGCAACACGGTGCTGGTGCCGGGTTTCTACGACGATGTGCGCCCGCCCACCGAGGAAGAGCAGACCCTGATCAACGGCCTCGCCACCAGCTGGAACGATGAGCTGCGCCTGGGCCTCTATGACGTTGATCACTGGATTGATGGCATGACCGGGCGCGATGCCATCGTCGAGGCCATCTACACACCGTCGCTGAACATCGACGGCATCTGGGGTGGCTACACCGGCCCTGGCACCAAGACCATCCTGCCGCATACGGCCACCGCCAAAATCGATACTCGCATGCCCTACGGCCAGGACCCGGACAAGCAGCTGGCAAAGATCCGTGCCCATCTGGACGCCCAGGGATATAACGACATCGAGCTACGCATGCTCGGTGGCTATCCGGCGGCGCAGACCTCGGTGGATACCGATCTTGTGCAGTCAGTAATCCAGGTGGCCAACAAATATGGCGAGCCGCCCACCGTAAATCCGCGCATCTTCGGCAGTGCGCCGTTCTACCAGTTCACCGAGCGTCTGGGTCTGCCGATGCTGCCGGCGGGGCTGGGCCATGGCGGCGGTGCGCATGCGCCCAATGAGTACTTCATCATTGAACCCAATGAGGGCAGCGATATCGCCGGTCTGGCGGAGATCGAGAAAGCCTATGTGGACGTGATCTACGCCCTGTCGGAGTAAGCGATGAGCGAACCACTTACCGCGGGCAGCGCCGCGCACCTCTTCGCCCAGCGCGCACCCGATGAGGTGGTGGTGATCTGTGCGCGGGAGGATGGTGGCGCGGACACCCTGACCCGGCAGCAGTTTGATCGCTGGGCCAATCGCCTGGCCCACAGGCTGCTGGAGGCGGGGGTGGGCCCCGGGGATTTTGTGGCGGTGATACTGCCCAACTGCGTGGAACACCTGGTGGCGACTCTGGCCATCTACAAGGCGGGCGGCACCCCGATGCCGGTTAGCTACAGCATGCCGGCGGAAGAGCGCGACGGCCTGCTGGCGCTGGCGACGCCGCGCTGCATTATCGGGGATATGGCGGACCTGGACGCCATCAGTCGCGCCGATATGCAGGCACTTGAGTCCTACCCGGACATGCCGCCCGAGGCCGGTGTGCCGAATCCCGTCAAGGCGCTGGGCTCCGGCGGTTCCACGGGAAAACCCAAGTTGATCGTAACGCCGGGACCTTTCCAGTTCCCCGAGGGGGAGCACCCCACCGCCAAGCTGCTGCGTTTCCTGCCTTCTGACCTGCAGTACTCACCGGGGCCGCTGTACCACAACGGGCCGTTTTTCTTTACCCAGGTGATGCTGTTTCACGGTGGGCGCATCCTTGTCAACGAACGCTTTAATGCGGCGCGCATGCTCGACCTGATCGAGGAATACCGGCCGACCGCGCTGAACCTGGTGCCGACGATGATGCAGCGTCTGCTGCGGGAACCGGAGGTGGAGAGCCGCGATCTCAGTTCGGTGCGGCTGCTGTGGCACTACGCTGCCGCCTGCCCGGACTGGGCCAAGCGCGGCTGTATCGAGCTGTTTGGCGCCGAGACGGTGCTGGAGCTGTGGGCGGCCACCGAAGCGACCGGTATCACGGTGATCGACGGCGCTGAGTGGCTTGAGCACCCCGGCAGCGTTGGCCGCGGCGTACTCACCGAATTCCGCATTGTTGATGAGGAGCGCCAGGTACTGCCGCCGGGTGAGGTGGGAGAGATCTTTTCCCGCTTTGGCGATGGCAGCGCGGGTTACCAATACCTGGGCGCCAACGAACTGGAAACCGTGGGCGATGGTTTTGTCAGCGTAGGGGATCTGGGCTATGTCGACGAAGAGGGCTATCTCTACCTTGCTGACCGCCGCACCGACATGATCATCTCCGGTGGCGCCAATATCTTCCCGGCGGAGGTGGAGGCGGTGATCAGCAGCCATCCAGCCGTGCAGGATGTGGCGGTGGTGGGACTGAAGGACGATGACCTCGGGCGCCGGGTGCACGCCATCGTTGAACCTCGCGACAGCAGCCAGCCGCCGGATGTGGAAGCGCTGACAGCGATGTGCCTGCAGGAACTGGCGCGCTACAAGGTGCCGCGCGCCATCGAGATTGTCGATAAGCTGCCCCGCAATGAGGCGGGCAAGATTCGCCGCCTGGCGTTGCGGGAAGCGCGGGGCGGTTAGAGCACGCTACTCCCTGGCTATGCTCTGGTTGGAAGCGATAGACGCACCACCCGCGGCATAGCGCTTTTTGGTGTCTTCGCTCCACTGGTCGATTTCGTCGGCCTCGAAGCCATAGGCGAGCCCGCGTTCGACGGCCGGCCGGGCGCGTACCCGGTCCACCCAGGCCGTCACGTTGGCGTGGCCGGTGATGTCAATCTTGCTCCACTTCCAGCCGCGTACCCAGGGGTAGCAGGCGATGTCGGCGATGGTGAAGTGCGCGCCGCACAGGTAGTCGCGGCCTGCCAACTGTCTGTCCATTACCCGCATCAGCCGCTGCGCCTCATTGTTGAAGCGCTCCAGCGGGTGGGCTTTTTGTTCGGCGGGCACATCGTCCATATAGCGGGTGTAGCTGAGCTTGTTGCCAAAAATAGGGCCGACGTTGGCCGCCTGCCACATCAGCCACTGGATCACGTCCCAGCGGGATTCGTCCTGGGGCAGCAGGGGCGAAGGGAACCTCTCCGCCAGGTAGAGCAAGATCGCGCAGCTCTCCATCAAGGTTCTGTCGCCGTCCTTCAGGCCCGGGATTTTCTGATTGGGGCAGATGGCGGTGAACTCTTCTGAGAACTGGTCGCCCTTCATGATCTCCACTGGCACTACCTTGAAATCCGGTAGCTCGATGCCGGCCTCGATCAACTCCTCCAGCATGATGGTGACCTTCCAGCCATTGGGGGTGGCGTAGGTCCACAGTTCCAGTGCCATGACTCAGGCCCCGCCGACCCGCAACTGGCCGAGATAGTCCATCTTGCCCAGCGGGACACCGTGGATGCGCAACATGTCGTACAGGGTGGCGGCGTGAAAGTAGAAGTTGGGCAGCGAGAACGACGTCGCGAAATCGCTGACCTTGAAGGGAATTTCATTGCCACCGACGCGGAACATCAGGGGGTTATCCGCCAGGGCGTTGATGGCGTCAGCGTCCTGTGCCTGCAGGAATTCGATGGCCCCAGCCACCAGATCCTTGCACTTCTGGTAGTCCATGTCCTGCATCGAAGGCGGCGGCGCAAACTCGCCGGCCTGCATGCCCCTGATGGCGTTCTCGGAGTGATGCCAGACCGAAATCACCTGGAAGCTGAGGGGCGCCATATCTTCGCGCAGCCGGTAGCTGACGATGTCGTCGAGGCTGAAGTGGCCGGCTTCGGCGTGGGCTTCGCCCTTGGCCATGACGTTGGTCACGCCGCCGAGGGCCTGTAGGTAGCTGGTGACGGTGGTGTCGTAGAGAGACAGTGACATTGGCAAATCTCCTGGGTAGGGCTGTGATTCAGACGGCGAGGTCGGCGGCCATAATCTCGAGGGCCTGGCGCCGCGCCATGAGTTTGTTCATACCGTAGGCCTTTGCCGGCAGTTGCGCCAGTTGGCCGGCAATGCCCAGGGCGCGTTCCACGGCGTCACCGGCGGGCACCAGCTCGTCCAGGAAGCCGGCGTCCATAGCGCCTTGCGGATCGAGGATCTTTGACTGGGCCACCACCGGCACGAAGTGGGTGGGGGCCAGGCGGGCTTTCAGGGGCTCCATGCTCCAGGGAGTGAGGGGCACGCCCACCGCGGTTTCGGTCATGCCGAATTTGAAGTCGCCGGCTTCGCCGACGCGGGTATCGCAGGCCAGCAGCCACAGGGCGCCCACCGTGAAGGCATGGCCGGTGCAGGCGGCCACTGTTGGCTTATCGGCGCCGAACAGGGCGTGCACAATGCGGCCGCCGATGTTGGCCAGGGCACTCATGGCCGCTGCGTCGCCGCCGGTCATCACCGCCATATCAAATCCCGCGCAGAAAGCGCCGGGGCGGCCGGCCAGCACCATGGCGCTGGCCTCGCGACTGGCGCTTTCCACGGCCGCCAGTATTTCCTGGGCGGCATCCAGGGTGATGGCGTTTTTCTTGCCGTCGTCCCATTGGATCAGGGCGATACCGTCGCTGATGTTGCTGGTGACATTCAAGGCTGCGTCCTCTTGGTTGGCGAACAGCTTGCTGAGAAGGTTGCCGGATAGCTAGTGTGAGTCCTGGGACAGGGCGGAGATCAGCAGTTGGATGCGTTGCCGGGCCTGCGCGCGGCTCATGCCGCGGCGACTCTCTACCCGCAGCCCCTGTACCAGTGTCATCACCAGCCCTGCGGCGGCGGCCGACTCGATACCCGCTTGCAGTGCGCCATCGTCTGTGGCTTCCACCAGGCAGGCCTCGAAGGATCGCTGCAAGGCCGCCAGCGGGGCGGTCACCAGGGCGTGCAGCTCCGGCTGCACACCATCAAATTCCAGGGCGCTGTTTACCAGCAGGCAGCCCTTGCGGCGGTCCTCGTCGGAGAGATTGACCAGGGTGTCGTCGAGGAAGGCTTCGATGGCGTGAAAGCCGCGGTGCTGCTCGCGCACGCTGTCGAAGCGGGCGGCGGACCAGCGGGCGTACTCATCGATCAACGCTGCAAACAGGGCGGGTTTGCTGCCGAAGGCTGCGTAGAAGCTGCCGGCGCCCATGCCGGTGACGCGCAACAGCTGTTGCATGGAGGTGGCGGCGTATCCGCAGCGCCAGAACTGGTCCCGTGCGGCGCGGAAGGCCTGACGGCGGTCGATCTGGACGGGTCGTGGCATAGGCCTGCTGTTTCGTAGTTGGGGCGGCAATAATGGAATGATCATTACATAATGTCAAGTAAAATACAGTCAGTTCTGATTGTTTTTACCCGACTCCTTTGCTAGGTTATTTGTTAGAAGCCTGATTCGATGCGCCGGTTTCGGTGCATCACTTGCGTTGCAAGACGTCGATGACAATACGGCCGGGCCACGGCCGGGGAGATAACAACAATGGCTGTCGAGACGAAGAAAACCTTCTGCCGGTTCTGTCACGTGTTCTGTGGCATGGAAGTGGATGTAGATGACGGCAAGGTCGTCGACGT
>JANQIO010000091.1 GCA_028282105.1 Halieaceae bacterium
ACCCGGCGGCGCTTGATGAACTCAAGCGCCGGGTCAGGACATTCAAAGCTTAGCCAGCACCCGATTCAGGCCCCGGCGGGTAGCCCCGGGCGGGTAGCCCCGGACGGACCGGGGCGTCCTGTCAGGCCGACAATTCCTGGATTTCCACCGCGGCGATGCGGGCGCCATCGTCGGCGCGTTTCTGGAACTCGGCGATCTGGTCGAAGTTCATGTAGCGGTAGATATCACCGGCCATAGAGTCCAGCCGCTCGGCGTATTCCAGGTACTCCTGGGCGGTGGGAATCCGCCCCAGGATGGCGCCGACCGAGGCCAGTTCCGCCGAAGTCAGGTACACATTGGCACCGTCACCCAGGCGGTTCGGGAAATTCCGGGTGGAGGTGGATAGCACGGTGCTATTGGCCGCCACCCGCGCCTGGTTACCCATGCACAGGGAGCATCCGGGCATCTCGGTGCGAGCACCGGAGCGCCCGTAGATGCTGTAGAAGCCTTCCTCCATGAGTTGATGCTCGTCCATCTTGGTGGGCGGCACGATCCACATGCGGGTGGAAATGGTTCCCGGGTGTGCTTCCAGCAGCTTACCTGCCGCGCGGAAGTGCCCGATGTTGGTCATGCAGCTGCCCACGAAGACCTCATCGACGGCGTCACCGGCTACATCAGACAGCGTGCGGGCGTCATCCGGATCGTTGGGGGCGCAAACGATAGGCTCCACAATCTCCGACATGTCGATCTCGATCACTGCGGTGTACTCGGCGTCGGCATCAGCCCGCATCAGGGTCGGGTTTTCCAGCCATTCTTCCATCTTGCGGGCGCGGCGCTCCAGGGTGCGCGTGTCGCCGTAGCCATCGGCAATCATGGAGCGCAGCAGGACGATGTTGGAGCGCAGGTATTCGGCCACGGTGTCTTCGCTGAGGTCAATCGTGCAGCCCGCGGCAGAGCGTTCTGCGGAAGCGTCTGACAGTTCGAAGGCCTGCTCTACCGTCAGGTCTGGCAGACCCTCGATCTCGAGAATGCGACCGGAGAAGATGTTCTTCTTGCCCTTCTTCTCGACCGTCAGCAGGCCCTGCTTGATCGCGTAAAGCGGGATAGCGTGCACCAGGTCGCGCAGAGTAATGCCCGGCTGCATTTGGCCTGAGAATCTCACCAGCACCGATTCCGGCATGTCCAGCGGCATAACCCCGGTCGCGGCTGCGAAAGCCACCAGGCCCGATCCGGCGGGGAAGCTGATACCCATCGGGAAGCGGGTGTGGGAGTCGCCGCCGGTGCCCACGGTGTCGGGCAGCAGCATGCGGTTCAGCCAGGAGTGGATGATGCCGTCCCCCGGCCGCAGCGAGACGCCACCACGGGTCATGATGAAATCAGGCAGGGTGTGCTGGGTGTCAATATCCACAGGCTTCGGGTAAGCCGCGGTATGACAGAACGACTGCATGGTCAGGTCGGCGGAAAAGCCGAGGCAGGCCAGGTCCTTGAGCTCGTCGCGGGTCATGGGGCCGGTGGTGTCCTGGCTGCCCACGGTGGTCATCCGTGGTTCACAGTAGGTGCCGGGGCGCACACCTTGCATGCCACAGGCCGCTCCCACCATTTTCTGCGCCAGCGTGTAGCCCTTGCCGGTATCTTGCGGTTGTTCCGGCTTGCGGAATAGCTCTGACTCCGGCAGGCCGAGCGATTCCCGCGCCCGGGTGGTCAGGCCGCGGCCGATTATCAGGTTGATGCGGCCGCCGGCGCGCACTTCGTCCAGCAGTACCTCGGACTTCAATTCGAACTCGGAGAGCAGGTCGCCGGATTCGGACAGAATCTTGCCCTCGTAGGGGCGGATTTCAATCACGTCCCCCATGCCCAGGTCGTCCACCGGGGCCTCAAATACCAGGGCGCCGGCGTCTTCCATGGTGTTGTAGAAAATCGGTGCGACCTTGCCGCCGATGCAAATACCACCGTTTTTCTTGTTGGGCACGCCGTCCATCTCGTCGCCGAAGAACCACAGCACCGAGTTGGTGGCGGACTTGCGGGAAGAGCCGGTGCCGACCACGTCGCCGACGAAGGCCACCGGCAGCCCCTTGTCCTGGATGGCCTCGATCTGGGCCATGGGTCCTTTCACGCCGTGCTCTTCGGGCTCCAGACCGTCGCGGGTCATCTTGTACATGGCCAGGGCATGCAGCGGGATATCCGGGCGCGACCAGGCGTCGGGGGCAGGGGACAGGTCGTCGGTGTTGGTTTCGCCGGTCACCTTGAATACCGCTGTCTTTATTGACTCCGGCACCTCGGGCTGGCTGGTAAACCACTCGGCATCTGCCCAACTCTGCATAACGTTCCTGGCATTCTCGTTGCCGCTCCTGGCGAGCTCTTCCACATCGTGAAATGCGTCGAACATCAGCAGGGTGTGTTTGAGCTGTTCGGCGGCAACGGCCCCCAATGCATCATCGGAGAGCAGGCCTACGAGTGTTTCGATGTTATAGCCGCCCAGCATGTTGCCCAGCAGGCGCACGGCGGCCTCCGCATCGATCAGCGGGCAATCGGTCTCGCCCTTGGCGACCGCGGAGAGGAAGCCGGCTTTTACATAGGCAGCCTCGTCTACACCCGGCGGCACACGCTCGCTGATCAGGCTCAGCAGGGTCTCTTCCTCGCCGGCGGGTGGCGCCTTGAGAAGCTCTACCAGTTCCGCTACCTGCTCGGGGCTGAGCGGCTTGGGCGGGATGCCCTGGGTGGCCCGTTCTTCGACATGTTCACGGTAGGCTTCAAGCACGATACAAACTCCTGAAAGGACAAAAATAACGGGGGCGGATTATAGCTCAAGCGGCTATTTGCCGCACCGGATTGGGGGCAATACTGTGCATTCACCGGGGTGATATCTTAAAATGCTGCAATGCTCGAACCCCGTGTTAAAACCCCTTGTATTGGTGTGTGTTCCACCGGCATTGGCGACCGCGTCTGTCGCGGCTGCAAACGCTTTGCCCACGAGGTGATCAACTGGAACGGCTATACGGAGGCCGAGAAGCGACTGATCGACCAGCGCCTCGACGATTTCCTCAGCCGCTGTACCCAGAACAAGCTACAGGTGCTGGACCCGGCCCTGCTGGAGCGACAGCTCAACAGCCAGCAAATCGCCTACCCGGCCCACCGTGATGTTTATTGCTGGGCCTATGCGCTGCTCAAGGCCGGCGCCAGCCAGATCGAGGACCCCGCCGACTATGGCCTGCAGATCGATGCCGAATTCCGTGACGCGTCGCTGTCGGACTTGCGCAAGGCCATCGATGACGAGTTTTACATTCTCTCTGAGGCCTACTACGAGCGTTATATCGGCGTGGTAGAAACTGCCTGATGCCCACGCCTGCCATGGACGAAGTCCGGCAACTGGTGGCGCCGCTGCAGGAGTTTCTGGGCTGCGACACGCCGCCAGCCTGGGTCGACTGGGCGCTGGCAAATCCCTCACTGCTACTGATTGATCATGCCAACTGTGAAAAGAAGGCCGCTTCGACGGCCCTCAAGCTGATTTTCCGGTATACGGAATTCCCGGCGTTGTTACACAAGCTGTCGCGGCTTGCCCGTGAGGAACTCAGGCATTTCGAGCAGGTCCTGACACTCATGCAGCGTCGGGGAATCAGCTACGAAAGCATCGGTGCCGCCCGCTATGCCAGTGGATTACGCGCCGGGGTGCGTTCCAGTGAGCCCGGGCGGCTGGTGGACACCCTGGTGGTGGGCGCGATTATCGAGGCCCGCTCCTGCGAGCGCTTTGCCGCGCTGGCGCCGCACCTGGACACGGAATTGGCGGAATTCTACCGCTCTCTGTTGAAGTCGGAGTCGCGGCATTTTCGTGACTACCTCAAGCTCGCCGAACAGGCGTCCGACGCGGCTGAAGTCGCGAGGAGGGTGGAGGTGTTCCTCGCCCTGGAGGCGCCATTGATTCAGGGCGAGGACGCCGAGTTCCGCTTCCACAGTGGAGTACCTGGTGAGGTTGTCGCGGTAAGCGCTTGAAATAAAAGCGCTTTCCAAAACCCAATAAGTTGTGGCAGCGAAGGGCCCGGCCAGCAGGTAAGGCCCTCTATTCGGCGACGTCTACTGATTCGATCACCACATCCTCTACCGGCACATCCTGGTGACCGGCAGCAGAGCCCGTGGATACACCCTTGATGGCGTCTACCACTTCGGTGCCTGCCACAACTTTGCCAAATACCGCGTAGCCCCAGCCCTGGGGCGTGGGTGAGCTGTGGTTGAGGAAATCATTGTCTTTCACGTTGATAAAGAACTGCGCGGTAGCCGAGTGCGGATCCATGGTGCGCGCCATGGCGATGGTGTAGCAGTCGTTTTTAAGGCCGTTGTCGGCTTCGTTCTCGATCGGTGTGCCGGTGGGCTTCTGGTTCATACCCGGCTCAAATCCACCACCCTGGATCATGAAGCCATCGATAACCCGGTGGAAGATGGTGCCGTTGTAAAAGCCATCGCGGGCATAGGCGAGGAAATTCTCGCTGCTCTTGGGCGCCTTCTCGAAATCCAGTTCGATGCTGATATCGCCGTGGTTGGTTTTGAGTACGATCATAGGGGTTGACCTCGTTGTTAGTATGGAGACAGGTCGCGCATGATACGGCGTTTTTATCCGCCAGGCGAACCGCGCGGCGCGGCGCCATGTGCACTACAGAAACCGGCATAGGTTCCCTATAATACGCGCCCTTCCAACAGCCCCTTCCAGGACGAAACCGCAGGCATGACAGAGACGACCGGCCCCAGTAATTTCCTCGATAACATCGTGCGTGAGGACCTCGACAGCGGCCGTGTCGGTGAGGTCGTGACCCGTTTTCCGCCTGAGCCCAATGGTTATCTGCATATCGGCCACGCCAAGTCGATCAGCGTTAATTTTGGCCTGGCCGAGCGCTTCGGTGGGCGCTGCAATCTGCGCTTTGATGACACCAATCCGCTGAAGGAAAGCCAGGAATACATCGAGTCTATCCAGGCCGACGTGCAGTGGCTCGGTTATCACTGGGATGGGGAGGTCAAGTACGCCTCCGCCTATTTTGATCAACTCTATCATTGGGCCCGGCACCTGGTGCGCGAGGGCAAGGCCTATGTTTGCGATTTGTCGGCGGATGAAACCCGCGAGTATCGCGGCACACTCACTGAACCGGGGCGAAACAGTCCCTACCGGGATCGCGCGGTAGAGGAAAACCTGGCGCTGCTGGAGGGCATGAAAAACGGCGAGTTCGACGAAGGTAGCCGGGTACTGCGCGCGAAGATCGACATGTCCTCGCCCAATATGAATATGCGTGACCCCACCCTGTACAGGATTCGTAAGGTCAGCCACCACCAGACCGGTGATGACTGGTGCATTTACCCCACCTACGATTTTGCCCACGGGCAGGAGGATGCCATCGAGGGCATCAGTCACTCCGTTTGCACCCTGGAGTTTGAAGATCACCGCCCACTTTACGACTGGCTGATTGAAAACCTGCCGGTGCCGTCGCGCCCGCGCCAGTATGAGTTCGGCCGGCTCAACCCCAGCTACACGGTGACCAGCAAGCGCAAGCTCAAGCAACTGGTGGACGAGGGCGTGGTCAGTGGTTGGGATGACCCGCGCATGCCGACCATTTCCGGCATGCGCCGACGCGGTTATTCACCGGCAGCGATTCGCCGCTTTTGCGACATGATCGGTACCACGCGCAGCGATGGCATCGTCGATGTAGCCATGCTGGAACATGCGATCCGCGATGATCTCAACGAGAACGCGCCGCGAGCCATGTGCGTGGTGGACCCGCTGCGCGTGGTACTGGTGAATTATCCGCAAGACCGGCTGGAAACCCTGACCGTGCCAGCCCACCCCAACCGCGAGGACCTGGGTGTGCGCGAGCTGCCCTTCACCCGGGAGTTGCTGATTGATCGCGATGACTTCCGCGAGGAAGCAAATAAAAAGTACAAGCGCCTGGTGCTGGGCAAGCGAGTGCGCTTGCGCAATGCCTATGTCATCGAGGCGGTCGACGTCGAGCGCGACGCGGACGGCGAGATCAGCACGGTACTCTGCGAAATCGTTGAGGATACCCTGGGCAAGGACCCGGCTGATGGCCTCAAGCCCAAGGGCGTGATTCACTGGGTGTCTGCTGAACACGGGGTGCCGGTGGAGTTACGGCTCTACGACCGCTTGTTCAACGTGGAAGCACCGGACCGCGGCGACGAGGATTTCCATCACTACCTGACCCCGAACTCGCTGCGAGTGACGACTGTGGCGGTGGCGGAGCCCGGCCTGTTGGCGGCCGCACCCGAGCAGTCCTTCCAGTTCGAACGGGAGGGCTACTTTGTGGCCGATCGCTTTGATCACAGCGCCGAGCGACCGGTATTCAACAAGACGATTGGCCTACGAGATACCTGGCAGCGACAGAGCGACCAGGGCCGGGACCAGGGCGAGGGGAGACGACAATGAGCCTGGTGATTTACAACACGCTGAATGGTGAAAAGGAGCGCTTTGAGCCGCTGGTCCCAAACCGGGTCACCATGTACGTGTGTGGGCCGACAGTCTACAACCTTGCCCATATCGGCAACGCCCGCCCGGCAGTGGTATTCGATACGCTGTTCCGCTTGTTGCAAACCCACTTCGACGAGGTGGTCTACGCCCGCAACATCACCGATATAGATGACAAGATTATCACCGCCTGTGCGGAAACCGGTCGTGACATGGCGGAGTTTACCGAGGAGTTTACGCTCAAGTATCGGCAGGATATGGGCGCGCTGGGTGTGCTTACGCCCTCGCTCGAGCCGCAGGCGACCCATCACATCGCCGAGATGATCAGCCTCACCGAAACGCTGATAGAGAAGGGACACGCCTACGAATCCGAAGGCCACGTGCTGTTTGCGGTGCAGTCCATGGAAGACTACGGCAAGCTGTCACACCGCAGCCTTGATGACATGCTCGCTGGCGCGAGGGTCGAGGTGGCGGACTACAAGCGCTACCCGGGTGATTTCGTGCTCTGGAAGCCCTCCAGCGATGAAGAGCCAGGCTGGGACAGCCCCTGGGGGCGAGGCCGGCCGGGCTGGCACCTGGAGTGCTCGGCGATGACCCATGCCCATCTGGGCGAAACCATCGACATCCACGGCGGCGGTCGCGATCTGATATTTCCGCACCACGAGAACGAGATAGCGCAAAGCCAGTGCGCTCACGGCACCGACTATGTGCGCTACTGGATGCACAACGCCTATCTGGATATCGATGGTGAGAAGATGTCCAAATCCCTGGGCAACTTCCGCATGGTGCGCGATCTGCTGGGCCAGTTTCCCGGAGAAGTGCTGCGCTTTGCGCTGTTATCCGCACACTACCGCTCGCCGCTGAATTTCTCCGCCGAACTGCTGGCACAGGCGCGGTCCTCCCTGGACTCCCTGTACACCGCGCTGCGTGAAGTCGCCGATGTCGAGGTCGACGACGAGATTGTGCTGGCAGACGAGGCGTTCTACGCGGCCCTCAACGATGACCTCAATACCCCTCTGGCTATTGCCGAGTTGCACGCCCTGGCCAAGGCCCTCAACAAGGCGGAGCCAGCCGAGCAGCCACACCTCAAGGCGCGGTTGCTGGCTGGAGCCGACCTGCTGGGCCTGCTGACCTCAGAGCCGGAAGCCTGGTTCCAGCAAGCAGCCAGTGAGAATGCCATCAGTGCCGAGCAGATAGAGGCGGCGATCGCTGAGCGCCAGCAGGCGAAAGCCGATAAGGACTTTGCTCGCGCCGATGAGCTGCGGGACTATCTGGCGTCCCAGGGCGTGGTGCTCGAAGACTCCCGCGAAGGAACCACGTGGCGTAGGTCCTAGCGACGGCCAGCTTGCGACCATGCCGAGCTGAGCGGGCTTAACAGCGCGAGGATTCCCCGCTTTGATCGTCTAGGCACGCTCCTAGTGCCGGGTAATTGCAGTAATAGCAGTCGTCTGAGTGTTTTTGTGACACCCGTCGTTTTCTTTTGCCGCGATTCCGGTAAAACGTGAAATCGGTTATCCGTTAAACAGCCAAAGGATGGGGATCATGAAGAGCTGTGTACGCCTACCGACCATTGAAGGGGTGAATCAAGCCGCCGGCAGCAAGTACGCGGTCATCGATGGGCGCCAGGTGGCGCTGCCCGGAGACGCGCGTTTCTATTTCCAGGACAAGCGAGGCTGCTGGTACTGGTCAAGCCGCAAGCCGCGGGTGAAGGGCGACGACTGGACGCCCAATAAAGCGCCGGTGCAGATCCAGTCCGACCAGGGCTACCACCGCTGCCTGATCACGCCGGCGCTGGCGGCGGCCGGCGCCTGGCGCGATACGGTAATGCGGGTAATTAGCCAGGACAATATGCCGATGGCGCTGTCACGGTAGAGGTCTTGGTAGAGGTCTTGGTAGAGATAGCCCCGGTAGAGCCAGTCCCGGTAGCGCCAGTCCTGGTTAAGCCATTCTCGTCCAAGCCAGTTCTGCTGCAAGCGCCGGGCTACAGCGGCCATGCTTCCGCTGCCGCATTCAGCGTCTGCGGTGCTATGTAGTCTGCAGCTTTATATAGAAGCCGGAACGTTGGGGAAGAGCAGGGCAGTCAGGCCGCAGCCTGTTCCTGTGCCTTGATCCAGTCCGCGAGGTCCTTGCGGCCCTGCACAAGAGACTTTATGACGCGCATGTGGAAGGTACGGTAGAGCGTGTCCCACTCGGCCCGCGCCAGGTGAAGAACGACTGCTCGCTTGGTGTCTACATCCTTGGGTAGGCCGCCGGGGTCGCATACTTCACCCTTGAGTCCGCAGGTCAGCAGTTCCTGAACCATCACGTTCTTGGCGTTTTCCTGGATGTTCTGCTCCATCGTGTCCAGCGCACCCTTGAGTTTGTCGCGCATGGGGAAATCTTCGGCGCGGATCAGGTTGTGCAGGAACACCGGGAACAGGAATTCAATGACGCGTTTGGCCTGGGCTTCATTGGCCTCGTGCAGGTCCATCTTTATTTTGGGCAGAATCGGCCCGCTGGTCGCCAACACGTTGACACTGTCCAGGTCCTGGAACATGTCCATCCGCGAGCAGACCAGTGCTCGATGGGTCAGTGGGTAAGCCGAAGTGGTCATTGTCGTTCTTGTGTACCCTTCTCGTTACTCGCTTGCTGCCGGGGATGGCATCCCCGGGTTACTCCTGGAGTCAGGCATCCCCTTGCCCTTTCTCCTGTTTCTGCGGAATCCTCCGTGCCGTGCGCAGAGGCCCTTGCTCCTTATTTTCTGGCCTGCCCAGATTACATCCCTAACGCTGCAGGGCAAACGTGACCGGTATGGCCATTACGTAGCTGTCACCTTCATCGGAGACCAGTTCTTCCCGTGCCACTGCGGTCAGCTCAGGGAAGGGCGCAGCGCGCTTTACGGCTGACTCGGCGGCCTTGTCGAGGCCGGTGTGACCAGAGGTTGAATCGACTACAACTTCAATCAGGTCGCCGGACTCGTCCAAACGCGCCACCAATTCTACCCTACCTTCCCATTGGTATTTAATCGCGCGACGCGGATATTTGACTTCTCCATACACCTGGCGCATGACCAGGCTCACATATTCCTGAAGCTGTCGCTGATATTCGCGGTCATCCAGCTTCGACAGCTCATCGTCGAGCTCTTCAACGGCCTCCTCGGGCAGCTCTGCCATGGCCACCTGTTCCGGTGCTGCCGGCGCCGGCGCTGCGGGCTCGGGCGCTGCCGTCTGGGGCGCTGCTTCGGGCGCTGCCGGAGCCGGGGCCGCCACAGCTTGCGGTGCCGGCGCAGCGGCGGCCACCTGAACGGGTTCGGGGGCGGGCTCAACCGGCGCGGGCTCGGGTGCTACCGGTGTTGGAGCCGGAGCCGGTGCGGGTGCCGGTGCCGTCCAGGCCGCGATCGCCGCTACACGCTCGTCGGAGGGTGCCAGGGCATTGAAGCGTTCCATAACGGCGGCGTCGATCGTGCCGGCCAGCAGGGGCGTGCGGAAGGTAGAGGCGGCACCCTCGCCAACCCAGCCCGCATAGAAAAAGTCGAATACGTCGCCTTCGCTGACGCGCAGTAGTTCGGTGCCATTCAGGATGAACGCCGTTTCGTCGTCCTCGTTCAGGTAAATGACGAAACGATCTCCCTGACGCAGCGAGCCCTTCATAATGTTCTTGAGCTCCGCCAGGGCATTCACCGCACTGTCCGGGGCGCGGCCGCCAGAGCCCAGCTCGCCCTGCAGCAAAATGGTGCCGGAGAAGCCGCGGCTGCTGATACGCCGCGTGGCGATTCGGTACTCCATGGCCTTGGGCGGCGGCGCCAGCATCAGGTTTTGCATGACTGCGCCGTAGGGCAGCTGCAGCCCGGCCATGTAGATGTCGCGGGCGGTTTCCGTGTAGACCGACAGGCCCACGGTTTCCAGTTCATCCTGGGCATTGGGTGCAGCGGAAAACAGCAACGTGACGATGGCGGCCATCGTCCCCAGGAGGCGCTTGTAGTCAGACAGCATGGTTGTTTCTCGTCGAATGGTCTTTGACAACATGTTATGCAGGACTAACTTGCCCAAGCCTGCAAGGTGAGACAAGAAAAATGTTCAATAAAGTGAAGAAAGTCCCGCTTTTGAATATTTAGTGCAATACATTTGCGTTGATTTGCAGGTGCCGCTTTTGCTGCATGGCGGGTAAGCGAGTCCTAATCAATATACCCGTTGTATAGAAGCGGTGTGGGGGTAAACTGCTTGTGGAATCAGCCGCTTAGCGTTACCAACCCCGGCGGGAGCGCAGAAAAGTTGCAGCAAAGTGTTGCATTCTTCACAAAAACGCATTTTTTTGTTTCCAATATCTTGCCTGACAAGAATACTGGCGCAGTGGTTACGTGTGGCCGGCGGTGCTGGTCTATAGCTGGGCCTGTGAACAGGTGAGATTTCATCTCAAGAACAGGGAGAGAATATGTCTCAAGAAAATAACGGCACGAAAGGGCGTGTACTCCTGGTGGATGACGACAAGATCATCCGTATCAAGGGGACCAAGATGCTCGAGCAGTGCGGCTGCGAAGTGGTTACCGCGGAGAACGGCTGGGATGCGGTAACGCAGCTCGAAGACGTCAAGCCTGACCTCATCCTTCTCGATATCACCATGGAGCCGATGGACGGCTTCAAGACGCTGACGCTTATCCGGGCGAGCAGGGGCGAGTTCAAGGACACGCCGGTCGTCATGCTCAGTTCGCATGATGATGTCTTCACCATGGGCAAGTCCAAGGACCGCGGCTGTTCCGCCTACCTGGAAAAGCCCCTGGAGATGGAGTCGCTGCAGCAGATCCTGCAGGAATTCCTGACGGTGCGTGAGGCTTCCTAAATGGACGTCCAGAGTTTCAATTGCCTCAGGGAGATATCGGAGCACATCGAGAGCCGATCGGCCCCTGTACCGCTTGCCAACGAGTACATTGAGTACTGGCACGGCGCCGCCTTCGAAGTGCTGGGCACGCGCTGCGTGGCCAGTATGAAAGAAGCGCGTAAGGTGGTTGACCTCACACCGACAATTACTATCCCGGGCACCAAGCCCTGGGTGCGTGGCCTCGCCAACATCGGCGGACGCGTGCTGGCTATCGGTGATCTTTCCGCTTTTCTCTCCCAGGGGAAGGTGACTTCGAATGGCAAGCAGGCGCTGGTGATCAGCGGCCGCGGAATACACGCCGGCGTTGTAATCGACGCGAGTTTCGGCGGGGTGCGCTTTCCCATCAACGACCTGCGCGATGAGCAGGGTGATGTGGATGCACTGAGACCTTTCATCAGCGGTGTTTTCTCCTCGGAAACCGGGGATTACGCCGTGTTCAACATTGACCGATTACTTAATCACCCGGACTTCATGGAAGCCGGGGTACAAGCTCTAAGCTAGGGGAGGAGTGAGACCATGAGTCCCGCGAAAAAGAGAAGTTCAGGACGCGTGGATGGCACGATGATCCTGTTGGTGCTGGCGCTACTTGCCGGTATGGGTGGTTTTGCCTACAACCTGCTGCAGATGAACATGAGTGCAGGCTGGGATGAGCAATACCGGAACATCGCCGGCAGCCTGCGCGTGACGTCGCAGCAGCTCAACGGCAGTGCCGGGACGGCTTTCTCCGGTAACGAAGAGGCGTTTGCCTCGCTGGAGAACTATCGCCAGCAGTTCCCGCGCCAGCTGGACACCCTGCGCAGCGGTGACGCCAGCGAAGGACTGCCGGCGCCGGGCAGCTCGATGAACGTATTCCTGTCCCGCATTGATTCAGACTGGGGCAATATCGCGGCCGGCGCTGATGCGATCCTGGCGGCCCAGCAGAGAATCCTCTTTACCCACGGCGTTTCAAACAACCTGAACACAAACATCAAGCAGATTCAGGCCTATTACGCAGATATCGTGGATATCGTGGGCGAATCCAATGTGTCCAATTCAACGCTGCTGGCAGCCCAGCAGCAGCTCTGGCTCATTGAGCGGATTGGCCGCAACATCGACCGCATTCTCGCCGGCGGTGAAACCGCCCCCGAGGCAGCGGAAGAGTTCCGCCGCGACGCACTGCAGTTCCAGGTCAACGCAGATGGCCTGCGCAGCGGTGACCGCTCGCGTGACATCAACCGCCTGACCCAGGCGGAGGCGATTGAAACCCTGAGCCTGGCCGAAGAACTCTACGGCCAGGTCAGTGCCTCGGTAGAGGACATCTACGCTGCCACGCCGGAGCTGATCGCTGCCGCGCAGGCGGTGGAGACCATTGCCGGTGCAATTCCTTCCCTGAACGTAAACGTCGCCGATGCGCTGGTGCACGTTGACCAGCTGGGCGATACCCGACCACTGTCGGCGACCACGGCAACCTATCTGGCCGGTTTCTGTGTGCTGCTGTTCGCCCTGATCATGTTCCGCTTCAACGGAGCCCGGGCCCAGGAGCGCCAGGCCCAGGCCCAGGCGGAAATGACGGAAAGCGAGATTCAGAACAAGGTGTTCGAAATCGAGCCGCTGGCCGAGGGCAACCTGTCCCGCGACCTGACGGTCACTGACGGCATCACCAAGCCGATTGCTATCGCGATCAACCAGCTGCTGGACTGGATCCGCGGCGTTGTGAGCTCGGTGAACAACTCCAGCTTGCAGGTAAATGAAGCGATGGCGCTGTCTACCAAGGCCTCCGGCGAAGTAAAGAGCTCGCTGGAAGAGGTGGGTGGCATTGTGGCGGACACGGCATCAACTTCTAACGAGCTGAGCCTGATCAACAACCACATGGCCGAGCTGGCGGAAACTACCGACCAGGCGTCTGACGAAGCGGTAGCCGCGGCCCGCGAAGGTGATGTGGGCATTCAGACCCTGATGGTGTCGGTTGAGGAAATTCGCGAGTCCCAGCAGACGGTGGCCAAGACCAGTAAGCGTCTCGGTGACGATATCGAAATTGTAGCCGACCTGCTGTTCAAGATTCGCGAGGTAGCAAACGCGATTTCTACCCTCGCCATGAACACCCGTATTGAGGCGGCGTCCTACTCCGGTGAGGGTGGCCAGCGCTTCGCAGGTATTGCTGACGAAACCGGTAAACTCGCCAACCAGACCAACGACATCGTGCAGGAAGCTGACCGCGCGATTCGTTCGGTGTCCAACCGTATGGCGGAAACCAACCGCAATATGGAAGACGCCACCCAGTCGCTAGTTAAACTGACCGGTATTGCCTCTGACGTACGCGAGCGCTTCGAGCGCATCCTGTCGCTGTCGGAGCAAACCCGCAACTACATGGGTGACATGCGCCAGCAGATCCAGCAGTCCGGTAACTCCTCCAGCCGCGTGACCGAATCGGTCAGTGAAATTCTGGAGCGGACGCTGAGTACCCAGCGCGCTGCAGACCGCATGGACTCAGCCACCAATGACCTGCGGACCCTGTTCGACCGCCTGCGTGAAGACACCCAGCGCTTCAAGCTGGCTGATGAAGAGGGCTATGAGGCGGACATGGATGATGTGCCGACCCTGCAGTCTGATGACATGGAGGACGACGACCAGGTCGCGGAGTTGGCCGAGCTGGACGATTTCGACATGCCGGAAGAGCACAAGAAGGCTAGCTAATCGTGAGCGTGGCTGAATATCCCAGTATCTCGGACGAGGAGCTCCCGCGCTGGGAGACCTGGATCGAGAAGACCACCGGTATTGTGCTGCGTGGCCGCAAGCATGTGCTGGAGCAGGGGATTTACCCCCGGCTGCTGGCCTGTGGGATATCCAGCCTCGAGGAATACCGCCGCCTGATCGACCTCGGTCAGGGTGGCGGCCTCGAAAAAGCCGCGCTGATTGACCAGTTGACGGTCAAGGATTCCAGCTTCTTCCGCAACGAGCAGGCCATGAAGGCGGTCGGGGAGTACCTGCTGAGGCTGTCTCGCGAGGTGGAAAAGGAAGACTATGAAATCCGCGTCTGGTCGGTGGGCTGCGCGCTGGGCCAGGAAGCCTACTCGCTGGCGATGGTGACAGCGGAGTACTTCGAGTACACGCAACAGCGCTGGCAGGTCCTGGGCACGGATATCAGCCCCACCGCGGTTATCCACGCCCAGCGGGGTGTTTACACCGACAAACAGATGACGGGCATTTCCAAGCAACGGAAGATAGCCTTTTTTGAAGAGGTAGAGGACGGTTGGGCTATCCAGCCCTGGCTGAAGCAGCGCGTGCGCTTTGGCACATCCAACCTGCGTGACCTGGAAAGCTGCCCCTACCGCGGCCAGGACGTGATCTTCTGCCAGAACGTTTTGATCTATTTTCGCGAGGAAATGGTCCACAGCATCCTGGACCATTTTGTGGAGCGCCTGAACCCCGGTGGCCTGTTGGTGCTGGGTGCCGGAGAAGCTCCGGACTGGAATTCTTCCCGGGTGGTTCGCTGGCTGCCCGGGCGACTCAATGCCTACCGCGTATGCTAATGGACATGAGCTATGACACAACACTTTGACTTCGTTGCACTCGGCTGGGTTGAAAAATACCTGCGC
>JANQIO010000150.1 GCA_028282105.1 Halieaceae bacterium
GCACCTGACTTGCAGCCCCCATACCTGCGGAGTAGTGTGCTGCGACGTAACAGGACGTAGCACGCCTATGGCTGAGCAGAGCGGCAACATTTTGCTGCTTGAGAAAGATGCCCAGACCGCTAACGCTATTGCCGATCGGCTCGTGGCGCAGGGCTACTACGTCGAGATCTCGCAACAGGTTGACCCCTCCCTGGACGGTGACATAGACGACGACGTTGACGTCGTGCTCTGTGATCTCGATCTGCCCAACATCTCCTGGGAAGGCGTATTCGACGTACTCAGCGAACGCCAGCAGGAAATTTCCGCCATCATGTTGTCCTCCCATGAGCAGGTGGTGGACGTCATGACCGCGCTGCGCCTCGGCTTCCGTGATTTTTTCCACAAGCCTATCGACGACTGGGACGCCCTGCTGTCTTCGGTGGCGCGCTGTGCAGAGGAAAGCCGGCTGCGGCGCGAAAACGCCGCCTACCGCGCCAAGCTGGAAGGCACCAACGCTGAGCTGCGCGGCACCGTGCAGGTGCTCGAGCAGGACCAGCAGGCTGGCCGCCACGTGCAAATGCGAATGCTGCCGCAGTCACCGATCGAGATCGATGGCTTCCGCTTCAGCCACTCGGTGATTCCTTCCCTGTATTTGTCCGGCGACTACACCGACTATTTCCGGGTGGGTGAGGATCACGCGGTATTCGTTATTTCCGACGTCTCCGGCCACGGTTCCTCGTCGGCCTTCGTGACGGTGCTGCTGAAAAACCTGCTGGCCCGCAAACGCTCCGATTATATCCACCGGGACGACTACACCATCCTGAACCCCGTTGAGATGCTGGAACGCGCCAACCGCGACCTGCTGGAACTGGGGATCGGCAAATTTGCCACCGTGGTCATGGGCGTGATCGACCTCGATCGCAGCCAGTTGCGGTACAGCATCGCCGGTCACCTGCCGTTGCCGGTGCTGGTGTCCGCCGATGGCGCCAGTTTCCTGCACGGCGCTGGCACCGCGGTGGGGATCATGGAAGACGCGGAATACGAAGTACGCAGCATCGAGCTGCCGGAAGAGTTCATGCTGGCGCTGTTCACAGACGGCATCCTGGAAATCCTGCCACCGGATAACCTTGTCGATAAGGAAAAGTACTTCCTGGAGGCCTTCGACGGTGGTTTCCAGACACCGATGCAGGTCTCTCACCGGCTCGGCCTGGACCAGATTGTTAACATCCCCGACGATATTGCCGCGCTCTACCTGGAGCGCAAACGCTAATGGACGGTCGAATTCTCGCTGCCGATCACCATGGCGCGTACGCCCTGAAGCTGGTGGGCGATGTACGGGTCAACCTGTGCAGTTCCATCGACGAGTACCTGGAGCAGATGTTCTCCGACCCGGAGTTTGAAAGTGTCATGGTGGACCTGTGTGACGCCGAGGGCATCGACAGCACGACCCTGGGTGTGCTGGCCAAGCTGGCGCTGCGGGTACGCAAGCAGTTCGGGCTGCGGCCGGTTATTTATTCCTGCCGCCACGGCATCAATCGGCTGCTGCAGAGCATGGCCTTCGGCAAGCTGTTTGATATTCGTGAGGAAAGCGTGGTCAACGGCAGCGTGATACGTGAAATTCCGGCGGTCAATGACGATCCTGAAGTAGTGCGCGAGAAAGTGATCGAGGCCCATCGCATTTTGATGGACCTCAGCGAAGAAAACCGCGAGCGATTCAAGGACCTGATGACTGCCCTTGAGACGACGCCGAGCTAGCCGGCCGCACCTGGCCGGCCGCACCTCCCTTGGCGGGCCCAGCCGGCCCCACCTAGCCGGCCGCACCTAGGCGGCCCAACCTAGCCGGCCGCACCTACAGCTTCAGACACCGTCAGCTTGGCGCCGATAAAGGCCTTGTGGGGTACGTGGATCAGGTCGGACACCTGGCGGATCAGCCGCTCCTCGTACTTGTCCAGGTCACCGTCCGCGTAGGCCACCCGCCACATGCACTCGATCAGCGTCAGCTTCTCCTCGGCGCTGTAGTGGTCGTTGATAAGGCGGGTGAATTCGTACAGGGAGGTGGCGCGGTCCGCGCGCTGGCCGGCCAGTTCCAGTAGCTCACTGATTTCCGTTGCGCCCAGTTCGAGGGCGCTGGCCAACACATCCTTCAGGGTCTGCTGCTCTTGTGGATCCACCACGTAGTCGGCGCGGGTCATCTCGATGAGCAGGGCGGCCGCCGCCAGGTCGAGCTGGTGGCGGTGTTCGGCCGAATCGGTTTCGTCCGGCTTGGAGAACAGGGCAATAAGAGACTGTATCATGCGTTCAACCATCGAAATCTCTGAGTAGCTTTTCCAGCTTGATCTGGTCTGCGACGAAGTTGCGAATTCCCTCCGCCAACTTCTCGGTGGCCATGGCGTCGGCATTGACGGCGTAGCGGAAAGCGCTCTCAGGCAAGTCTAGCCGATCTTCGCCGCCCCTGGCGCCGTCAGGCGACAAACGGCGCGGCAATTCAGCCTCATCCGCGGCCAACTCCTCCAGCAATTGCGGGCTGATGGTCAGGCGATCGCAGCCGGCCAGGGCCTCGATCTCGCCGGTATTGCGGAAGCTGGCGCCCATCACCACGGTCTGGTAGCCGTGCTGCTTGTAGTAGTTGTAGATGCGAGTCACCGACTGCACACCGGGGTCATCGTCCGCGGTAGCAATCACCCGGTCGCTGTTGGCTTTGTACCAGTCGAGGATGCGCCCGACGAACGGTGAGATCAGGAACACACCGGCGTCGGCGCAGGCGACGGCCTGCTCGAAGCTGAACAGCAGGGTGAGGTTGCAGTTGATGCCCTCGCGCTCCAACTGCTCGGCGGCGCGTATGCCTTCCCAGGTGGACGCGGTCTTGATCAGGATTCGATCCGGCCCGATGCCGGCCGCCTCATAGAGGCCGATCAGCTTGCGGGC
This sequence comes from Halieaceae bacterium, assembly GCA_028282105.1. Classification (GTDB taxonomy): domain Bacteria; phylum Pseudomonadota; class Gammaproteobacteria; order Pseudomonadales; family Halieaceae; genus JANQIO01. Next base: position 2,905 of record JANQIO010000150.1, read on the forward strand.
GCGCTCAATGGTGCCCTGGGTATCAAACGACAGCCTGGCATCCACCTCGGTGGAGACCCGGCCGGGGATGATGCCGAGAATTTCGCAGCCAATCGCCACCGCCAGCCTGTCGCAGCAATTGGCCAATTGCTCGGTGTCGCTGCCGCCCTGGTCGTCAGCCCAGGCCCTGGCCTCACGGATCAGGTCCTGGGTGTGGGGCAGGGCGGCCGCTTTGAGCAGCAGCGAGGGGTTGGTAGTCGCATCCTGCGGGTGGAAGCGTTTGATCGCTTCAAAGTCGCCGGTGTCGGCCACCACCGTGGTCATGGCCTTGAGTTGATCGAGCTTGCTGGTCATACGGCAAGGGTCTCCGGAGGTTCGTTGACCAGGGCAACGGCGTCTTCGAGCACCGCCAACCCCGCATCGGGTTTGAAAGCGTGTTCACTGAGGTGGCGGCGGAAGCGCCGCGCGCCGGGCACACCCTGGTACAGACCGAGGATGTGGCGTGTCATATGGTGAAGCGAAGTGCCCTGGGCAAGCTGCTCGCGCACATAGGGCAGCAGTCGGGCTATTACGTCTCGCCGGCCAGGGCTTGCAGCGGCGTCGCCAAACAGCGCCTGGTCTACCTGGGCCAGCATAAACGGGTTGTGGTAGGCCTCGCGACCGAGCATCACACCATCGACTTCTGCCAGGTGCTCCCGGCAGGCCTCCAGGCTGGTGATGCCGCCGTTAATGATGATCTCCAGTTCCGGGCGCTCCTGCTTCAGGCGGTAAACGTAGTCGTAGTGCAGCGGCGGGATCTCGCGGTTTTCCTTGGGGCTCAGGCCCTGCAGCCAGGCCTTGCGGGCGTGCACGATGAATGTCCTGCAGCCGGCTGCGGCCAGCGCGTCCACGAAATCGAGCATGCCGGCGTAGTCTTCCATATCGTCGATGCCGATGCGGTGCTTTACTGTTACCGGGATGTCGCAGGCCTCGCCCATGGCGGCCACACACTCGGCCACCAGCGCCGGCTGGGCCATCAGGCAGGCCCCGAACATGCCGGACTGCACCCGATCCGAGGGGCAGCCGCAGTTCAGGTTGACCTCGTCGTAGCCCTGGGCTTCGGCGAAGCGGGCGCACTCGGCCAACTCGGCGGGGTTGCTGCCTCCCAGCTGCAGCGCTACCGGATGCTCCTCGGCATTGAAGTGCAGGAAGCGCTCGCGGTCTCCGTGCAGCAGGGCGCCGGTGGTGACCATCTCCGTGTACAGCACCGCGCGCCGGGTCAGCAGCCGCCAGAAGTAGCGGCAATGCCGATCCGACCAGTCCATCATCGGCGCAATGCAGAAGCGGTGATCCATGCTGTCCCGGGAGAGAAATTCGAAGGCGCGATTATAGCCCGAGAGCGGGCCGGTTCGGCAGCGCTTCCCGCGGCCGGCCTACCCGCGTGGCAGCGGGCCGGGGGCTTCCGTATAATCGCGCCATTTGGCCCGAGCCCACCATGACCGTACGCACTCGCATCGCGCCGTCGCCCACCGGTGACCCCCACGTCGGCACCGCCTATATCGCCCTGTTCAACCTGTGTTTTGCCCGCGCCCACGGCGGCCAGTTCCTGCTGCGCATTGAAGACACCGACCAGGCCCGTAGCACCCCGGAATCCGAGCAGGCAATTCTCGATGCCCTGCGCTGGCTGGGCCTGGAGTGGGACGAGGGTCCGGATGTGGGTGGCCCCCACGGCCCCTACCGCCAGAGTGAGCGCATGCACCTGTACGCCGACTACGCCGAGCAACTGGTCGCCGAGGGCAAGGCTTTCCGCTGCTATCGCACGCCGGAGGAGCTGAACACGCTGCGCGAGGCGCGCCGTGAGGCGGGCAACTCCACGGCATTGAAGCCTGCCGACCTGATCCTGCCCGAAGACGAGCAACAGCGCCGCGAAGCCGCCCGCGAGCCCTGGGTGATTCGCATGATGGTGCCGGACGAGGATGGGGTCTGTGCGGTGGACGATTTGCTGCGCGGCACCATCGAGCTGGACTGGAGCATGGTGGATGCGCAGATCCTGCTGAAGTCCGACGGCATGCCCACCTACCACCTGGCCAACGTGGTGGATGATCACCTGATGGGCATCAGCCACGTGATTCGTGGCGAGGAGTGGATCAGCTCCGCACCCAAGCACAAGCTGCTCTACGAGTACTTCGGCTGGCAGATGCCGGTGCTGTGCCATATGCCGCTGCTGCGCAACCCCGACAAGTCCAAGCTGTCGAAGCGCAAAAACCCCACCAGTATCCTCTACTACGAGCGCATGGGTTACCTGCCGGAAGCGTTGCTCAACTACCTGGGCCGCATGGGTTGGTCGATGCCTGATGAACGTGAGAAGTTCACCCTGGCGGACATGCTGGATGCCTTCGATATTCAGCGGGTATCCCTGGGCGGCCCGGTGTTCGACGTCGAGAAACTGAGCTGGCTGAACGGCACCTGGATTCGCGAAGAGCTGAGTGACGAGGCGCTGGCCGACCGCCTGCAGCACTGGGCCCTGAACCGCCGCAAACTGATGGCGGTGCTGCCTCACGCCAAGCAGCGTATGGAAGTGTTCAGCGACCTGGCGCCGCTGGCGGGCTTTCTGGTATCCGGCACGCTGCCGCTCGGCGAAGCCGACTTCAGCGACCTTAAACTCGAAGGCGAGGACCTGCTGCAGGCCCTGCAATTCGCCCTCTGGCGGCTGGAAGCCCAGCGCCACTGGGAGCGCGATCATGTGTTCGCCGATATGAAGGCCGTGGCCGACGCCATGGATATCAAGATGAAGGATTTCCTGGCGCCCTTCTTTATCGCCGTCAGTGGCTCCACCGCGTCCTTCTCGGTGTTCGACGCTATGGTGCTGCTGGGACCGGACATGACCCGCGCCCGGATTCGCCATGCCATCGAGGTGCTGGGTGGGGTCTCCAAGAAGGCCATGAAGCGCTTTGAGAAGGCCTACCGGGATATCCCCGAGGCCTCCTGAGAGACGCGCCCCGGAGCCATTGACAGGCTACCGGGGCATCACTAGAATGCGCAGCCTGCTCCGGCCCGGACCCAGTGGCCGAGGACAGCAAATTCTGGGGCTATAGCTCAGCTGGGAGAGCGCTTGCATGGCATGCAAGAGGTCGGCGGTTCGATCCCGCCTAGCTCCACCAAACACCTCAAGAAAAGCCGGACACTGCGCTCCGGCTTTTTTTTGGCCCGTGAAAACAGCACGCTGGCAACTCGCCGGCTGACGTGCTTTCTTATGGGACATGACAACGCACTCACTGACTCGCAGCCCTGGCTAAGCAGGGCAAGATTCTCTGTATGTATTCCGGCGGGCTGGACTCGGTGGGCTGCCTGCACGCGCTGCTCACGGAGGATGCCTACGCGGATTTCGGAATTCATGTTCACCACATGCACCTGGTGAACGTCGAGGACCGCGCGCTGGCTGAGAAGCAGGCCGCACGGGCCAGTATCGAAGAGTTCCGGGCCCGGGGCGCCCGCCGTTTCACCTACACGGAAAGCGGTCACAACTATAACTTTTTGCACCGGCGCTTCATCTGGGATATGGATATCAGTGCATTTATGGCGGCCAATATCGCCATCGCCGATGAGGCGATCGTGCACATTGCCATGGGGCGCACCCGCACCGATGTGGAGGGCGGCGGTGAAGCCTTCCAGCGTCGCATGCGCCGAGCGCAGCGGGTGTTTGATGCAGTGTGGACCCTGGAACAGCGAGAGCGCCCGGTCTACATCTTCCCGGTGGTGGCTTTTAGCAAAGCCGAGATCTGGCAGCGGCTGCCGGTCAGCCTGCGTGAGCTGGCCTGGTCCTGTCGCCGGCCGCGCTATGAGGACGATACCCCGGTGGCCTGCGGGACATGCAGGACCTGCCAGGATATCGCCAGCATGCACACGGAGCTGGAACCCCTGCCCTGAGGCAGGCGTGGGCTCTACTTCTCTTTCATCAGGCCCTTTAGGCCCTCCAGTTTCTCGCGGTTCTCGGCGCCGATTTTCTCGTCCAGGGCCTTGTTGACCTCTTCCTTGGCGGCGTCCTTAACCAGGTCCTCGAAGTAATCCTTCACGGCTTTTTCGGCTTGCTTGATGACCGTGCTGAGCATCTCCGAGGCCAGTTGCTCGGGTGTCAGACCGGTCTGCTCGTCGCCGATATTCGCCAGCCGTATGCCGGGCATGTCGAGGGTGGTGCCACCGTACTGGGCGGTCTCCACCGCGGCACTGCTATTGGTGAAAGAGAACTGCTTGAGCGCCAGGCGCACATCCGCCGGGTCGCCGCTGGGCTCCGGCGCGGGCTCGGCGCTGGAGCTGGTATTCATGCCGTCCAGCAGCGCAGTCAGGTTGGTGGTCGTGCCCTTCTGTTCGGCGGTCAGCCGGGCGCCGTCGATCTTCACCTCGTCGATCACGATGACCGGGCCGGTCAGGGAGGCGGGCCTGATATCCACGGCGATCTCATCCATCTCGAAGGCGTTGGCCGACTTGAAGCCGGGCGGATTGCCGATGCTCAGCCCGTAGATCTCGCCGCGGCCATCCTGCAGGGTGAACTTGACCTCAGACACGCGCACCGGCGTGCCAACCACGTCGCTGCCCACGTCTTCAATCACTTGCTTGATGATGGCGTCGAGGTTCTGGAGTACCAGTACCATCACGACGGCGACAACCGCCACCAGTGCCACCACCAGCCCCAGAACGATTTTTACAGCTTTACTCATAGCTCGGTCTCCTGTGAAGTCCCCCTACTATAGTCCAAGCTGTGGGCTCTTGGGGTAGTGCAGGCTGACAGCGCTAAGGCATAATAACTGCCCCCCGCACCAGACCCAGGGCAGCATGTACTACCGCTATTTCGGCCTGAAGGAAGAACCCTTCTCCATCGCCGTCAATCCCCGGTACCTGTTCATGAGCGCGCGCCATCGCGACGCACTCGCGCACCTGCTGTACGGGGTTGGCGCGGGCGGCGGCTTTATCCTGCTGACCGGCGAAGTCGGTACCGGCAAAACCACGATCAATCGCTGCCTGCTGGAGCAGCTGCCGGACAATACCGACATCGCCATCATTCTCAACCCGGCGCTGAACGCCGACGAACTGCTGGCCACCGCCTGCGACGAATTAGGTATCGAGTATGAGCGCGGCGCCACACTCAAGGACCTGACTGACCGGCTGCACGGCTTCCTGCTGGAGAATCACCGCAGGGACCGCAATACCGTGCTGCTGATCGACGAGGCGCAGCACCTGCAGTTCGAGGTGCTGGAGCAGATTCGCCTGCTGACCAACCTGGAAACCAATACCCGGAAGCTGCTGCAAATCATCCTGGTGGGCCAGCCCGAGCTGTCCGCCATGCTGGCCAAGCCGGAACTGCGACAGCTCAGCCAGCGCATTACCGCGCGCTACAACCTGCAACCGCTCAACCGCGAGGAAACGGACGCCTATATTCGCCATCGCCTGCAGGTGGCCGGTCTGCCCGCCAATCAGGAGCTGTTTCCCGCGCGGGTGGTCAAGGAAATCTACCGGGCCACCCGCGGCATACCGCGGCTGATCAATGTGGTCTGTGACCGGGTGTTGCTGGGCAGCTATGGCCAGAACGAATCCCGGGTCAGTATGAAAATGCTGCGCCAGGCGCTGGCTGAGGTGATGGGCCAGGAGCCGCTGGAGCGCAGGCGCGGCTGGCGCTGGGCTGCGGGCCTGGCGGCGCTGCTGTTGCTGGCGGCCATTCCCGCCGGGTATTTCTACAACAGGGGTCCCACGCCGCCGGCGCCCCCGGCAAGCACCCAGCCCAGCTCTCCGCAGGCGGCAGCACCCATTCCCGGCCTGCTGAATAATCGTGACGCGGCCATGCAACTGCTGGCCGGCCATCTGGGGCTGACCACCGGCGCCTGCCCGGCACTGGCCCGCCAGGGTTGGCGCTGCGAGTCTCTGGAGGCGGCCAGTTGGGAGGAGCTGCTGGAGTTTGATCGGCCGGCGGTGCTGACGCTGGTGTCGCCGGCGCGTTTTGTCTCCTTTGCAGTGCTGGTGGGTGTGGAAGATGGTCACGGCGTGCTGCGCTCGGACCTCGGCCAACAGCGCGTGCCCCTGTCGGTGTTGGGCCCGCAGTGGCGCGGCAGCTTTGAACTGATCTGGCAGCCGCCTGGCGACTATGCCGGGCCGGTGAGTCGCGGTGACAGCGGCCCGATGGTGGCCTGGCTGGCGCAGACCTTTGCCGACCTCGATGGGCAGTCGCAGCCGCTGGCAAGCAACAAATTCAACGCCGCCCTCGAGGCGCGGGTGCGCCTGTTCCAGCGGCAGTTCAAGCTGCGTGATGACGGTGTGGTTGGCCTCAAGACTCTGCTTAAACTCAACAGTGTGCGCGGCGAAAGCCTGCCGCTGCAGCGCAGCAGCGGCCTGGCCCAGCTGGGGGAAAACTGATGTCGCTGATCCTGGATGCCCTGAATCGCTCCGATTCAGACCGCAGTAGTTCCGGGGATACCCCAGGCCTGCACTCTGTTCACGGTCCGGGTGGGGCGGCGCCGCGCCCGGCCTGGCGGGGCTTTGCCTGGCCGGCTG
>JANQIO010000165.1 GCA_028282105.1 Halieaceae bacterium
CGCGCGGGACACCTTGATCCACCACTCGTTCTGTACCCACTCATCCTGGGGGTCAGCCTCGCCGGTGGACTCGCCTTCAAACTCCACGAAGGTGTAGCCCTGGTGAGTACAGCGCGCCGACACCTTATTCATCATGCGGTAGTAGTGGGTCTCGCAGGGGTACTTGGGCTGGCCGTTCATCTCCTGGGAAATGAAGATGGCAGACTCCTGGTCGATGCCGTAGCCCAGGGTGTACTCCCCGGGCGTGCCGTTATAGTCCGCATCCACGGTGGTGACAATCCCGTACTCGGGCACGTCCGGCACCGGAAAATTGTAGATGGTCAGATTCACATGCGGGTTGGCGCCGGGCTCGATACCGGGCGGCAGCAGGGCTGCGATCTTGTCAGGGTCGGTGCGGTAGACGATCTTCAACATCGGCCAGTTGATGATGTCACCGGTGGGTCCCTGGGGTGCGTTACTCATGGGCTTCTCCTGTTTTATTAGACAGTCTCTAAAAGGGGTCAGAGCCCTTTTTTATTGATTGTGGATGCGTGGCGTAGCTAGAGGGAAAAAGGGCTCTGACCCCTTTTAGCCCCCTTTTAGACCCCTTTTAGAGATAGAACTGGCGGACCCACTTGCGGAACATCACCAGGGTCTTGTCGCCCTGGCAGAACACCGGCTTCTCCCGGTAGATCTTGTGCTCCCAGATCGGGTAGTCATCCATGATGCCGCTCTTGATACCTTCCATGACGTCGTCGCCGGCGAGATCGACAATTTCCTTGCGCACAGTCAGCGTCCAGCGCATATGGGTCTCATTGGGCCGGGTGGGCTGGGCCGTTGAGTACACCAGCATCTCGGCGCCAGGTCCGTAATGGGTGCGCACGATGGCCAGCCCCGGATTGTGCACGATGGCAGTCAGGGTGTTGGCGGGGCTGCGGTCTGTGGCTTCGGCCTCGGCCACCAGCGTCAGCACCCGGCCGTCCTCGGCAATGGTGATGTCGTTGGGTGGCGTATTCTGCTGGCCGTGTACGTACTGGAAGTGCTCCGGATCGCAGACGTTCTCGGCGATATTCTGCACGTGATTGGGGATAGTGAATTCCCAGTACTGGCCATCGCTCCAGTCGTCGTCGGACAGCTCCGGCACTTCCGGCACTTCCCAGGCGGGAGCCGCGCCCTCAGGGTGGAACCACACCATGATGTCGCCATTGGTCTCACTCACCGGCCAGCTGCGCAGCCGGGCGCGACTGGGAATCTCGTCGCAGTAGGGAATCTCCGTGCAGTTGCCCTCGGTACCGAACTTCCAGCCGTGGAAGGGGCAGCGCAGATCTTCACCGATCACGCGTCCACCATGGCCGAGGTGAGCGCCAAGGTGCGGACAGAAGGCATCCAGCACCACCGCTTTGCCCTCGCGGGTGCGGAACAGCACCAGCTCGCGGTCAAAGGCGTAGATGGGTTTTACCTCGCCCTTACCCAGATTGCGGGCCCGCTCGACGGAGTACCAGCCGATGGGGAACGGTAATTGGGGGGCCGCCTTGGACTCGCAGTCACCCAGGCCTTCGGTGTTGATGGGTTCGTGAACGCTGTTCATGCGCTGCTCTCCTCGCCAGTGGCTGTCGGGCCGTTACGCAAAACGACTGGGGTCGGGGCCGATGCGGTCTGCCACGGTTTGCAGTGCAGCGGCGTCCAGGCCGTAGAAATTGATGGCGTTGCGACCGAGGATGGCCGCCACGTCGTCCGCCGGAAAACCGGTGAACACCTCGTCCAGAATCTCACCGGTCTTGGGCCAGGTGCCTTCCGGATGCGGGTAGTCGCTGCCCCACATCATCTTGTCCACGCCCACCAGCTCGCGCATTTCCACGTCCGCCCGCGGAATACAGGAAGCGCCCACGCCGATGTTGCGCCGGAAGTAGTCGCTGGGCTTCATGGACAGGTGGCTGCGGAAGTCGCCGAGCTTGGCGGAGTGGTGCACGTCCGTGTAGTTGTGATCCAGCATGCGCAGCCAGCTCGGCAGCATCCAGGTGGTGCCGCCCTCGGTGATCACAGTCTTGAGCCTGGGGAACTTCTCAAACACGCCGCCCCAGATCATGAAGGTCAGGGGGCGGTACAGCCACCACATCACCTCGGAGACATAGATGCCCATGGCCCCCGGGAACTCGTCCGCCGGCTCATCCGGCCAGCCGGTGCCGAAAAAATCGGCCATGGGGCCTGGGCCCGAATGGAAATGCACAATAACGCCGAGATCTTCACAGGCCTCCCAGAACGGGTGGTACTTGGTGTGGTGATAAGCAGGGAAGTCATTGGTCATGGAGGGAATCATCACCGCGCGGAAACCCTGCTCCGCACACCAGCGCACTTTCTCCACCGCCTCATCGACATCCCACAGCAGCGGGATGATCGCCACGCCAATATGGCGGGCCGGGTTGTTGGCGCACAGCTCCGCCAGCCAGCGGTTGTGGGCCATGGCTCCGGCCCACTGCAACTCGGGCACAATGTCCTTGGTGGGCAGGGACAGGCCCGCGCCGAAGGGCGGCGTATTGGTTTCAGTGATGCCGTCCACGAAGATGACTTCCGCCGCGATGCCATCGCGATCCAGCATCTTCACGCGCTGCTGGTAATCCCAGGCGCCGGTCAGCTCCTGCTCAATGCCCTGGCGCCACTCGTCGTTGATCTCCTTGATCAGAAAGCTGTCTTCGGCTTTCTGGGTCATCTCAATCTGGATGGGGACGGCCAGGTCCATCATCTCGTGGTATTTCTCCTCGATATACGGCTTGTAGTCCCAGATGGGCAGGCCGGCGTGGCAATCGGAGGAGACGACTATCAGGCGTTCAGACATGGGTACCTCATGCGGGGTCAGTGCCCGTCTTCGGGGTGGGTTATCTTGATCTGGCGCACCCAGGTGAGGAAATCCGCCCTGCGGGCAACATTCACACTTGAGCATTGATGCACAGTTGTATACTTTTATAGTCGATCGTGTCGGAGGATGCAACAGGCGGCAAGATGGAAGCCACAGACAACCTGGCCGCCCCCCTGGGGCGGCGCGAAAAGCGCAAACTGGAAATCCGCGAGCGTATTGAGCAGGCGGCCTATAAGCTGTTCAAGCAGCACGGTATTGACGAGGTCAGCATCGAGCAGATCTGCTCGGTGGCGGACGTGGCGCGGCGCACCTTCTACGGGCACTACCCCAACAAACAGGCGTTGCTGCAGTCACTGAGCCACAGCCGCGTGTGGTTCACCGCGGACCATATGCTTGACCGCCTGATGAAGCAGCACAGTGACACTGCCAGTCAGGTCGGCGCCATGTTGAACTATATGGAAAATAACCTCGCCGGCTACGGTGAGGTTGACCGCGCCCTGATCCTGATTGCGCCAGGCTCACTGGACGACGACAACCACCTGCGCGAAGTCAGCAACTCCCTGCGCGACTACCTGGCGGAGGTATTCCGGGAAGGCCAGGAAGCCGGCGACACCTGCCGCCGTTTCAGCGCGGAACTGCTGGCGGACACGGTAATGGGCACCACCAACACGCTGATCGTGAATTGGGCGGTCAACCCTGACTACCCCATTACCGAGAAACTCGAAGAAGCCCGGCAGCTCTTCGAGTCTCTCATCGCCCCGGGCTAGCCAGCGGGGCCAGGCAGCGAAACTACCCGCGCGGCGGCAGGCCGTGCAGCATGGTCAGGAATTCGAGGTGGGTTCCCGCGCGCCGGTGCTCGGACAGCGCCTGATAATCCGGATCCTTGTACCAGGCTTCGGCTTTTTCCGCGGACGGGAATTTGAACAACACCATGCGACCGGTGCGCGGTGCGCTGCCCTCAAAAGTCAGCGTATTGTCGTCAAAAGTGAAGAACTCGCCGTCGTAGCGCTTGAGGATAGGAAAGAAACCCTTCTCGTACTGGCGGTAGGTGTCTGCGTCGTGCACCTGGAAGTTTGCGACCACGTATGCGGGTACATCGGCCATGCTGTTTTTCCTCGTCTGTTAGATGATTGCCTGGTGTGTGTAACTACTGAATGCCGGCCAGCCATTGTGCCACGGCCTGGCCGATCTCATCCGGTGAGTCTTCCTGGATAAAGTGATTGCCCTTCACTGTTACTTCCTGCTGGTTAGGCCAGCTGCGACAGTAGTCGCGCTGCCGGCCAATCAGGATGGAGCCCGGTTCGGCATTGATAAACAGTTTCGGCAGGGTGTCGGTGGTTTCCAGCCAGCAACCGTAGCTCGCGACCAGTTCCACCATATGAGCGGGTTCACCGCTTATAGGTATCTGCCTCGGCCAGTTGAGCGTCGGCTGGCGATCATCCGGCGTTGAGAATGCTGCGCGGTAGTGCTGCATTTCTTCCTCACCGAGATCACGGATGATGGCGCTGGGCAGGACCCCTTCAATAAACATATTGCGGTTCAGCACCAGATCTTCCCCCTTCTCGGAGCGGAAGCCCTGGAAAATACCGCGCGCGGCCTCGGGCCAGTCCTCCCATTCCACCGGCATGGTAATCCCTTCCATATAGGCGATACCGCGCACCGCTTCCGCATGGTTCTGGGCCCAGTGGAAGCCCAGCGCGCTGCCCCAGTCGTGGATTACCAGGGTGACGTTGGCGTCACAGCCCAGAGCCGCAAGCTGCTTGTCCAACAGCGCGTACACCGCAGCAAAGTTGTATCGCTCTGGCCCCTGCTCTACGGGCAACTTTGCTGAGTCCCCCTGACCCACCAGGTCCGGCACAATCACCCGGCCGGATGCCACAAGGTGAGGCACCACGTTGCGCCACAGGTAGGATGAAGTGGGGTTGCCGTGCAACAGCACGATGGGGTCACCCTCGCCCTCTTCCACGTGCGCCAACTGCAGGCCGTCAATATCAGTGAAGTGCTTCTGGTAAGGCATTGCTGCTGAAATCATGGATGTCTCCCGATAGGAAAAATGTGTCAGGCGGCGGCCGGCAGGCCCAGCAGCCGCAGAGAGGTATTCAACATGGCCGCCAGTTCAGGCCGGCTGTGGCCCTGGCGACTCGCCACCCGCAGGCCCTGGTTGATCAGCATCAGCTGTCGAGCCGCTTCGTGGGGCGGCAGCAACGCCCGAATCTCGCCAGCCCGCTGCGCCTCTTCCAGGTATTGCTCGAAACGGTGTTCTACCTGATCCAGGCTGTCGCCGGCGAGGCGGCTGAGGCCGTCGTCAACGTCTGCCAGTTCCAGCAGTGTGTTGACCATCAAGCAGCCGCGCCGCACGCGGCGGGCGGGTACTCCCAACACCGTGTGCCGAAAGAACTCCGGGATTGCTGCACTCGGGCCGAGATCCCGGTGGGCCTGCTCCAGGATGGCGAGGGTGCGGTCGCGGAACAGTGCGACGATTTCGATGAACAACTCACGCTTGTCACCAAAAGCGGCGTAGAAGCTGCTGCGGCTGATGGCCATCGCGTCCAGCAGTTGCTGCAGAGAGGTCGACGCGTAGCCCTGGCACCAGAACAGTTTGAGGGCGGCCTCACGCGCCGCCTCGCGATCAAACTCCAGGGGTCTTGCCATGTGCTGGCCTGCGTCTCAGTCAAGGGGTTCAAATTATGGACCATTCAGTCCATAACTGGCAACAGCGAATACACAAGGCTCACCGCGAGCTATTTGCCAGCGAATGACTCGGGAACAGGGAAATAGAGTGCCGCGCCTTACCGGCGTGGAAAGAAAGCGGCGCCCGACCGGGCGCCGCTATCGGGATGGATCAGGCCTTTTTCTTGGGAGCGGCCTTGGGGCGCGCCTTCTTGGGAGCAGCTTTCTTCTTCGCTGCTACCTTTTTCTTGGCAGCTGCCTTCTTTTTGGCAGGCGCTTTCTTTTTAGCCGGAGCCTTCCGCTTGGCGGGTGCCTTCTTCGCGGCGGGCTTCTTCTTGGCGGCAGCTTTCTTCTTCGCCGCAGGCTTCTTCTTCGCCTTCTTGGCGGCTGCCTTGGCACGACGCTTGGCCTGCTGTTCAGCAGCCTTTTCTACCATCGTCGCCGCGCGCTCAGCCGCCTTGGCCTTACGCTCTTCAAGAAGAGCATCTGCCTTCAGGGGGACCCAGCGTTCAACCGCATCGGCCACCGCCTTGGCAATGTCCGCCGTCATCTCGGCCATCTGCTTGGCCTGATTAACGAGTTGATCGACCTGCTTGCGATTCTCAGTCGTGGGACGCTTGGCCAGCGAAGAACGCGCTCGCTTCAAGCGGGCGTTCGCCGCTTTCTGTTTCTTGCGGGCAGACTGCAGTTCACGCTTGCCCTGCTTTACTGCTTTTTCCGCTTCGGCCAGCAGACGGGTGCGCATTTTTTCCACTTCCTTGTTTGCGCGCTCCGCCATCTTGATGGCTTCAGCCAGTTCTTTCTCCAACATGTGTTTGCACTCCGTGGTGGAAGAGGTACCGCAGAGACAGTGTAAACCTATTGTAAAAAATGCAAACCCACATAGGTCCAATTTTTAGCGGGCTATCGCGACTCGATAATGTCGACCAGACGATCGATTTCACGCAGGTCGCCCGTTACCGGAGACAGCATGGCTTCTTCACAACCGGCGGCTTCAAGATTATCCAGCGCTTCGCGTACCGCGTCGCGATCACTGCGATGCACGCTCCCGGCCATCCAGTTGGCGATGTCTTCCCCTGCTATCAACAGGTAGTTGTACACATAGTCGTAGAGTATCTGCTGCCCGCCTTCGGCAAGGCAGAACCAGAATCCGCCCATCTTATAGGGTGAGCTGCGCCCCGCCTGTTGCCACGCGGCATCCGCCATCGCGAGTGTATTGGCGATCTCGTCACGTTCGCCGTTTCCCGACCACGCATAAATGCCGTCGGCCCACTGTGCGCCGCGGGCAATTCCCTTGGGGCCCATGGCGCCGGAATAAATGCGCGGCCCACCGGCACGGGTCGGCACCGGGCCAATAGCATCGCAGCCTTCTACCTGGGGCTCCTGCGCCCACACGCTGCGCATCGTTGCCACCTGCTCGTCCATGCGCGCGTGGCGTCCGGCATAGGTAGCGCCAACCGCCTGATAGTCCTGTTCGCGACCGCCATAGCCCAGGGTGACGGTAAGGCGCCCGCCACTCAGTACGTCCAGGCTGGCAATTTCCTTGGCAGCGCGTACGGCGTTGTGCATAGGCAGCACATACAGCGTGGTATTGATCTCGACGCGCTCTGTAATCGCCGCCGCACTGGCCAGCAATATACGCATGTCAAAGGTGGGACCGTGGATGCGCTCGCCACAGGAGAGGCTGTGAAACGGGCCGGCATCGATATGGCGGAACCAGCGATGAAAGTCATCACGGGTCATGCCCCGCTCCATATAGGGCAGGCAGAGACCGATTTTCATTGGGCGCTCCTCTATTCTGGAAGCGCTAGTGTAGGCCGCGCCCTACGCCCGGTTAAGAATGCACGGCGCGGGTTGGTGCGAATACTTGGAGCATTAGCAGTTAATTGAACTAAAACTTCAGACAGATTTTTCCGAAGTGGCCGTGGGATTCCTGCAGCCGGAATGCGTCTGCAATGTCCTCCAGCGCAAAGCTGTGGCTGATCACCGGTTCGATACCGTTGGTCTCTAGGGCCCGCACCATATCGAGCTGCTCACTGCGGGAGCCTACGGTAATGCCATTGATTACGGCGTTCTTGGAGAACAGCTCCGCAGTAGGCACTTCACCGCTGATACCGGTGAGTACGCCAATCATGGAGATATGGCCGCTGAAGGCCGCCGCCCGCACCGACTGCGCCAGGGTGCCGGCACCGCCGACCTCAACGATGACGTCTGCACCTTCGCCACCGGTAAGCTCCAGCACCTTGTTGCCCCAGTCCTCGTGCGTCTTGTAATTGATCAGCAGATCCGCGCCCAGGGATTCAAGGCGCGCCAGCTTCTCATCCGTGGATGAGGTCGCAATCACACGGCAGCCGGCGGCCTTGGCAAACTGCAGCGCAAACAGGGAAACGCCACCACTGCCCTGCACCAACACGGTATCGCCGGGCTTGATCTGCGCTTCCACCATCAGCGCGCGCCAGGCGGTCAGGGCCGCGCAGGGTAAGGTCGCCGCCTGTTCGAAGCTGTAGCCCGCGGGTATGCGGGTAAAGCAGCGCGCCGGCATGGTAACGGATTCGGCAGCAAACCCGTCTGCCATATCACCTGGCACCTCGCTCATCCATTCGCGTTGCGGGTCGCCGCTTTCCCAGTGGGGGAAAAACACGCTCATGACGTGGTCGCCCTCGGCAAAACCGGTGACACCCTCGCCCACCGCTTCCACCACACCGGCGCCGTCGGACATGGGGATGCGCTTGTCCTCGGTGGGAATCATGCCGATGACCACGGCGTAGTCGTGAAAGTTAAGGGAACTGGCATGGTTGCGCACCCGGATTTCCCCGGGGCCGGGATCGCGGGGCTCGACGTCGGCGACGAGGAGATTATCGAGGCCACCAGGCTGCTGAAGCTGTATCGCTTTCAAGACTGTCCCACTCCCTTACTTGAACTTGTACTTCACTGGCATGGACTTGAGGCCGCCCACAAAGATGGCGTGAATCCAGGTCGGGTCGCCGTCCATCTCGATGTAGTCCAGCCGTGACAGCAGCTCGCGGTAGAAGCGCGCCACCTCCAGGGTGGCCAGGTGCTGGCCCAGGCACATGTGGGAGCCGTAGCCGAAGGCGAGATGCAGCTTGGGATCACGGGTGATGTCCAACTCATTGGGGCGGTCAAACTGGGCCGGATCGCGGTTGGCGGCCGGGAACCACAGCGCCATGTTGTCGCCGGGCTTGATCAGCTTACCGCTGACTTCGATTTCCTCGGTGGAGGTGCGCACCATGTGACGCACCGGCGATACCCAGCGCATCAGCTCCTTGGCGGCGTTGTCGTCTAGCTCCGGGTTGTCGCGCCACTTCTCCATCTGTTCGGGGTGATCCAGCAGCGCCTTCATGCCGGCGCCCAGTACCGCAGAGGTCGTGTCGTGGCCGGCGCTGGCGGCGATGATGAAGTAGCTCATCTGGTCCAGCGGTTCCATGGGCTTGCCATCGACTTCGGCATTGGCCAGCACTGTCGCCAGGTCGTCCTGGGGGTTTTGCTTGCGGTCCTTGATCACCTCGTCGAAGTAGGCGCCGAATTCCAGGATGGTCTCGGCGTTAACCTGCTCAAGGTTAGGGTCGCGGGCCAGGTCCGGGTCCTGGCCACCGAAGATCTCCTGGGTGAGCTTGAGCATGGTGGCCTCGCTCTCCCGGGGCAGACCGAGGATCGACATAATGATGCGCAGTGGGTACAGCAGCGTAATGTCTTTGACAAAATCACACTCGCCGCCCATGGCTTCCATCTTGTCCACGTATTCCGTGCACAGGGATTTCACTTCTGCATCCAGCTTTTCGATGGAGCGCGGCAGGAACCACTCGCGGGTCACCCGGCGCAGCTTGAGGTGCTTGGGCCGGTCCATATGGATCAGGGTTTCCAGGCCGTTGCGGGTGCCGAACTTCTCCAGCAGCATCTCCTCGAACTCGATGGGAATCAGCACCGTGCGCGGTGCGCTGAGGAAGCGATCGTTGTTGCTGCCGATGAACTTGATGTCGTCGTATTTTGTCAGCGACCAGAACGGGTGGTAGTCCGGGTGCTCCACCCAGGCCACCGGGTCATGCTCGCGCATAGCGTCGAAGTAGCTGTGCATGGTGGTCTCATGGCCCATCAGTTCGGCATTCAGGACATCGGCGGGCTGGTAGCTTTCGGCTCCCGGCTGGCTTGCAGTAGTCATGGTCGACTCTCTCAGGTCAGTTGATTCAAGACGGTATGAACGTCCTCGACGCTCATCATATACGGTACCGGGTAGCCATCGGCCTCCACCAGCGCGCCCTCGGCGATGGCATCGAAGTGGGCGGCCTCCAGCTTGTGTACCTGCTCGGGAATCCCCAGCTTGCGGTTCATAGCCTGGATGGAGGTGATGAAGTCCTCTGCCCCGTTGTAGCCCACCATAGCGCCGAGCTCCGCCAGGCGTCCGGCGGCGGCCGGCAAGCTCAGCTTGAGGACGTGAGGCATCACCATGGCATTGGCGATGCCATGGGGGACGCCGTAGCGCGCGCCGAGCTGGTGAGCGATGGCATGCACATTGCCAACATTGACCTGGTTAATGGCCTGCCCGGCCATGTAAGCCGCCTGGGCCATGGCATCACGGGCGTTAATGTCAGCGCCGTTCTCAAAGGCTATCGGCAGGTACCGGTAGATCAGCTTGCTGGCGGCAGCGGCCTTTTCGCGGGCATCGCCGCGCGTCCAGGCGCTGATATAGGCCTCCACTGCGTGGGTCAGTGCATCCATGCCGGTGGCCGCGGTAATCGCCTTGGGCATGCCCGTCATCAGCGTGGGGTCCAGGCATACCGCCAGCGGCATCAGGTTCTGACCCGAGATAATGCTCTTCTCATGGGTCTCATTGTCGGAGATCACGGCACCCATGGTGGCCTCGGAGCCGGTGCCCGAGGTGGTGGGAATGGCAAACAGCGGCGGAATATCTTCCTTGGCCTTGCCAAAGCCGACGTACTCGGAAGGATCATTGGGATGGGTGATGGCGATGCCGATAATCTTGGCGGCATCGATGGAGGAACCCCCACCAATGGCCAGCAGGCCGTCGCAGTGTTCCTGCGCGTATTTTTCCATGCCGGCATCTACCACGGCGTAGGTGGGATCAGGTGTCACGCCGTCAAAGATCGCATACTCGACGCCAGTGTCGGCCAGGCCTGCCAGTGCCTGCTCCACAACGCCCAGTTTCACCAGCATGGCATCGGTAACCACCAGCAGCTTGCGCACACCCCGGTGTTCGACATGGCGACACAGGCTGCGCGCGCTACCCTCGCCGGCGAAGGCGAGGTAGGACACGCCCGGAGCGAAGTTCACCATGAAACGAGCAAAGTTGATGTAGGCAACGTGCTTGAGGGTACGAAGGTCCACCGAGTTATCCTTTTTGATCTAGCGGAGGCCGTATTATGTCGCCCTGACCTGGCCCGGCCACCCCCTGAACTTGGTCAATTCAGGCCAATGAGACCCGTGTCACCGATTTTGACCAGGACGGGTCGCCGGGTCGGTGATGATGGCCTGCACCGAGTCATGCAGGTAGCGACAGGCGGCCACGAGCGGCATGGCTTTGACAGCATTGCTGTACTGTTCACTGCCGATAGGACAGCTCAATTGCTTGGCCTCCAGGATGCCGATGAAGCGCGGCCAGTCCACCGCGCCCTCACCGGGGCGCAGACGTCCGCCCATGGTTTCAGCAATGGGATCCGTCCAGGGCTCAAGGGCGGCGTCGTTCAACTGCACAAAGTAGATCCACTCTCCGGGCACCTGTTCCAGCAGTTCATACTCGAAGCCGGCGCGGGCGAAATGCCAGCTATCGATCACCAGCCCCAGGTTGGGCTGGTCGACGGCATCGCGCAGGGCCAGGGCGGCGGCGAGGTTGGGAACGCCAGTAAAGGGCAGGAATTCCAGCGCCACCCTGCGCGGGGCCAGCGCCTGGCAGTGCGTCCTGAGGGCGGACACGGCATCGGCCTGCAGCGCGGGCACCAGTGCCGCCGCCAGCACCACCTCCGGATCGAACACAGCGGCGAAGTGCTGCACCACCGCAAGCTCATCGGCGACGGCGGCCGGTTCGCCACCGGCCCAGGCATGCAGCAGTTCCAGCACGCTGACCCGCAGGCCATGTTGATCCATGGTCGCTTTGACGGCGTCCAGGCTGCCAAGCTCTTCGCGGCCACGGTCCAGCGACAACAACCAGGCTGCGAATTCTTCGAAGCCGGCGGCTGCCGCGGCCGCCATGACGTCAGCAAAGGGGTAGCCGTCCGGCAGCGTGGCCAGGCAGGCCAGGTGAGTGCGCTCTAGCATGCTGTCCTCCTGCGGGTCAGTATACCCTCGCCTCCGCCGGACATTTGTTTTAGATTGGCTGCCGATCAATAAGGAGACACGGATGCACCCCTACGAATTCCTGCAGCGTTACGGCCCCGCAGCCCTGGTCATGGAAGTCACCGGCGATATCGGCGCTGCCCTTGCGGCCGAACTGGCCAAGGGCGGTTTCGACCTGGTGCTTCCGAGCCACGACCCGGACGCGCTGGAGTCGCTGGCGGCTCGGCTACGTGACCATGAAGGTGTGGAAGTTGATCTGTTTAGCGGGGACATAGACGCACCGCACTTTCCGGAACAGCTCTATCCGGCTTGCGAGCACCGCGATATCGGCCTGCTGGTCTGCGGCATCGAGGCCGGTCATCCGCGCATGGCCGGCTCGCTGCTGAGCTCACTGACTCGGGTGTTCATGCCGCGGCTGCGACAGCGACAGCACGCGGGGGTGATTGTGGTGGATATGGCCGGCTCAACCCGGCGACTTGGGGAAACATTGGCCCATGAGCTGAAGCCCGAAGGCATCGATGTGATGACGCTGCAGGCGGAGGCCGGCAACGGCTCTGCGCGCGCACTGGCAAAAGTCGCGCTGGAACACATGGGCCACGATCAGTACGTCGCTTTCGATCCAGCCTAGGGCGCGCAGCTAGAGCTGCGGCGAGCCCGGATGATCCTCAAGCAGTGCCATGGCGCCGCCGAGCTGCAGCAAGCCGCTGCTGACCATACGATGCTGGGTAGCCACATGCACGTCGCGGAAATGTCGCTGCAGGCTGCAGTACCCCTGCAGCGAGGTGCCACCGCCGGCGTTGTAAAGCTTGTCTACTGCCGCCGCGGCCAGCATGGTGGACTGGGTCGCCGCCAGCCGTAGCTGGCGCATTTGCTCCTGACTGGCCGATTGGCCAGCCGCCACATCCTCCCAGATCTCAGATACGGTGCTGAACAGGTAGTGTCGCGCCGCCTCGGACTGGGCGTCGGCCTGTCCGTATTCCATCTGGGTAAGCGAGGATTCGGCCAGGCTCTTGCGACCGGTCGCCTTGCCCCGCGCCAGCTCGGCAAAATCGTCCAGCGCTCGCCGCGCAATGCCCAGCGGTATGGCCGCCACGCAGGCGGCAAAAAAGCCGAAGAAGGGGAAACGGTACAGCGGGGTATCGATATTCAACTCTCCGCTGCCCTGCACGATCCAGCGCCCCTCGGGAACGAAGGCGTTTTCCACTTCAAAATCCACGCTGCCGGTACCGCGCATACCGGAAGGGTCCCAATTGTCGTGCAGTGTCACCTGGGATTTTTCGAAGTAGACGATATGCACCGCCGGCGCGCCGCCCGGGAAACGCAGGATATCGTCACTGTCTTCCACCATGACGCCACCGACAATCCAGTCAGCGTGGTGGCTGCCGGAACCCCAGGCCCAGCGGCCGGTCACCTCCAGGCCGCCCTCGACGCGGCGGGCACGTCCGGTAGGGGCGGTAGCGCCAGCGGTGATCACACCGGGGCGATAAATGCTGGCGGCGTGCGGCTCCGGTAGCTGAGCTGCGGACATCGCGGTGGTCAGGTAGATCATCCCGCACCAGGCCACGGCGCTATCGGCGTAGGCCAGCTCCTCGATCAGGGCCAGCACTTCCAAAGGTGATCGTTCGGCGCCACCCAGGGCCGCCGGAATAGTCAGGCCAAACAGCCCCTGCTCGTTGAGCCGCTGGATGAGATCAGCGGGAACCATTTTGCCGGCCTCAATCTCATCGCTACGCGCGCTGATGGCGTCACGCAGAGACAGGGCGGCGGAGAGTTCATCGTGGACGGGCGTGCTGATTCCGGGTTCTGACATGGCGGGCTCCGGTGAGCATTTTTTTACCAGCGCTTCTTGTTTGAAGCTACCCGGCTAAAGTACGCCAAAGCCCCGAGGGCTGCCACCCCGGTTCAGTCCATGTCCACCCGGTAATCGGGGCGGGTCTTGCCCAGGGCATCACTCACGAAGCGCACCCGGGCGCTGGCTTTGTCTTCCAGCCAGTGCAGTTTCTCGTTGAGGTGATCGTACTCGCTGCGAATCTCCCGCAGCAGGTTCTGTACACCGTCATTCACGTAGATGAGTACAGAAAGGCTGACGGCGATCAGGATGACGCCAATCGGCACCGGGGAAAAGATCAGGGCAAAGCCCAGCAACAGGCCCAGGCAGGCCAGCAGCGAGATCAATGAATTCCAGAGTCGTTTGCCGAGCTTCTTCAAGGAATCTCCCAATGGTTACGACGAGAATACCAGTTTGAGAACCCATCGCCGAGCAAAAGTTCAGCTCACACCGGCTTCCACTACTCGCAACTGCAGGTGGCCAGACCCCGTCAGCGTGCGCCGGGCGGGCAGCCTTTGCTGCACTGCAGGTTCCCATGGGGCGTGTGGGTGTTAATCTGGTCGCGGAAGGCTGACCAGATCGGAATCGATCAAGAAAGGATTACCCATGGTCCCCGGTATAAACTCCCTGGATGCGCTGCTGCTCACGGCCGTGATCGCGACAGTCTTTATCAGCCTGGTCAGGCCGAAGCCCAGCGTATCGCTGGCAGCCTGCGCGGCAGTAGCGGTGGCAGCCATGCTGCAGCTAATGGTCGATGGACCCAGGTGGCAAATAGTACCCGCCTACCTCGCGCTGATCATTGCCGCAAGCATCTCGCTAAGCTCCAGACGCTGGTTACGCTTTGCATGCGCCGGATTCACCGTCGTCTTAACTGGCCTGGCATTGGCCGCCATATGGGCTTTCCCCATCTTTAAGCTGCCCGAGGTCAAGGGGGAATACGCGGTGGGTACCACCAGCGTGTTCCTCACTGATCACACCCGGGAAGAACGCTATACCGAGCAGGCGGGAGACAGACGCCGACTTGCTTTACGCATCTGGTACCCGAGCGATGAGCCGTCCTACGGGCAGGAGCGAAAGTACTTCGAGCAAGCACTTGTTCGCAGCAAGGCGATCACCACCGGCACGCCGCTGCCATGGTTCACCTTCACACATCTCGGCAAAGTAGACGTTCAGTCTCGCACGGACGCCAGGATTGCCAACGGCTCGTTTCCGGTTTTGATCTACTCTCATGGGCTGGGCATTGGTTGGTCCTCCGGCAACACCCCGCTGGTGGAGCACCTGGCCAGCCATGGCTATATCGTTATCGGTGTCGGCCACTCATACATCGGCTCCTCGGTAATCTTCCCGGACGCCGTAACACTGTTCGACACGGCCACGCGAGCCGCCATGAACACGGAACCGCCTGAGGAGGTCATGAACATCTACCGTGGGGTCAAGGACATTGAAGACCCGGGAAGGCAGCTCGAAGTCTTCATGCGGGCCATGGACATGATGCCGACGTCGATAAAAGGCAAGGTAGATCAGGCACTGCAAACCCAGATAGATGATCAGAAGTTCGTCCTTGATTCCCTGTCTTCACTGGCTTCCAGCACCGTGGACCTGGGCCCACACATGGACCTGTCCAAAGTGGGTCTGTTTGGCAATTCGATCGGTGGGAGCGCCGCCATGATCACCTGCGGCGACAATCCGGTCTGTGGCGCCGTGGCCAACCTGGACGGCTTTCATCCTGACCAGGCGGATTTGGAATTGACCGTTCCCTCTTTAACCTTGCACAGTAGTGGCAACCTGCTGGTGAAGGTGAACTTTGATCGCGCCAAAGCTGATGCCTACCTGCTGGAAATCACCGATACCACCCACTTCAATTTCTTTGATTTCGCCATAATGTCGCCACTTTACCAGCGCTTGGGTGTTCTCGGCTCTATCAACGGGAAAGAAGGTCTTGAGATTCAGCGGGAGTACATCACAGCATTCTTCAACGGGTACCTTCGGGGGCAGTCCTCACCATTACTGCAAGGCAATATTGCAAATCAGTCTCGCCACGCAATCCTCATTAGACGCCAGCGCACCTCTGCCGACGGTGAAATTCCTTAGCGCCATGCCTATGCTGTTGAGGGAACTGCTGATCACCATGAAAGCCTTTTCGCACTAGCGGTTTGCTGGAGAACCCCATGACTCGAAGCTTGCTTTTCTTTATAGCCTTTGTGAGCCATGTAGCCGCGGCGACGGACGACGCCCAGGTGATTGTTGACGACATCTTATTCCTGCATAACGCCGAACAGCAGTGGAATGAGTACGCCCGCAACTCAGTCCGTTCCACCCGCGATAGCCTGACGTACCCAGAGCTTTACCAGGAGGAACTGGACTCCTGGCTGACAGGCCCGCTCTCCTGGTCGAGCGTTGAGCCCATTTTTCGAGAGGAGTTGAGTAGCCGATACTCGATTGAGCAACTGCAGGAGATGGCTGAATCATTGAGAGATTATCCCTCCGGCTATCCGGACGACCCGAACGTCAAAGCGTATGGCCCCGAGCTCTTCAACCTGGGTGTGTTTGTCGCTCGCAAGGTGTACCCACCGCTCACCAGTCGCCTCAACCAGCTAGAAGCACAGTTCGAAATGGAAGAGCACATGGCGCATCCAGAGTCGGGGCACAGCACACAAGAAGAGTCGCGTGCGATAGAGTGAGTGGTGCCAAGGAGTCTGACCCCTTGATCCCGTGCTCATTGCCGCATTTATCAACCAGGAATCCAGGGCTGTGGCGCGTTTTGAACACCGAGCGCAGAGTTCGTTGCCAGGTTAAGGCCCATCTGGGCAATGGCGCTGGTGTCGCCATTGCGCTGGCGCTCCCAATCGAGGAGTGCTGCAACTGGCGGTGGCGCCCCGGTATCCCAGCCCCCCAGCGTTCGTGCCAGCAGTGTGGCATCCGCAAAGGCCTTGGCGGTGCCGGCAGCGGTATGCGGTCGCACCGTGCCCGCTGCGTCGCCGACCAGCGCGCACCGGCCAAAAACGCGCTGCGAATTCGCGACATCCTGCACCGGCTGCACAAACAGGCTGGAGCATTCAACCAGGGTTGTGAACAGTGAAGGCAGCGCCTGGCCCGCCAACTCAAGGGCTCGAGCCCGGGATTGAGAATTGACATCACCGGCCGGCACGAAAGAAGCGTAGGCGCGGCCAGACGTTCCCAGCATCACGTCCTGCAAAGCGGCCGCGGGCGTATTGATATACCAAACCCAGTTAACCCGGCGACGACCGGGCTCAGTGCTTCCGTCCGCGCCGGGCACCAGGTAACAGAGGAACTGCATGCCATCGTCGTGAAACAGCGTAAACCGGCCATCCAGTTCAGAGACCATCGACGCCGACAGGTCGGACTCGGCTTCCAGGCCACGCCAGGCCACATAGCCGGCATAGCTCGGCCGCGACTCTCCTTCCAATACCGCACGGCACTGTGAATTGATCCCGTCGGCTGCGACCAGGAAGTCGGCGCTTGTGCGATAGCCGTCGGCAAACGCTACCTGCACCTCATCACCGTTTTGATCCAGGGCCACCAGCTCGGATTCCTGCCGATAGCAGACGTCAGCCAATTGCGCTCTCAACGCTGCGTAGAGCGTGTCCCAGGCCGTCATCAACTGTGACGCGCGCTGAACCAGGCCTGCTCCATCACGACGCAGGCGGACCCGCTCCCTGAGACCTACGCAGATATCCTCGGCCGCACGACCGTGCTGCTCCAGCAACCAGGCCACATCCGGTTGCATGACTACACCGGCACCGCGCGCCTGAAGTTGAGCCCCGGAGCGCTCATAAACTGCCACTTCAGCGCCGGTCAGGCGGCGAATCTCAAGCGCCGCTGCGAGACCG
Organism: Halieaceae bacterium; assembly: GCA_028282105.1. Taxonomy (GTDB): domain Bacteria; phylum Pseudomonadota; class Gammaproteobacteria; order Pseudomonadales; family Halieaceae; genus JANQIO01. The sequence continues at coordinate 17,489 of JANQIO010000165.1, forward strand.
CCCACAGAGCCGCCGATAACAATGCAGCGCAGCTTTTCCTGACTCATGCAAGAACCCTATCAAACAGGATGGCTATTGGGACCTCATGTGCCAGACTCACATCTGGCTCCTTGGGGCGCCATGAGGTTGTTTCGCCTCCAGCACCGCGCGGAGAGACGCACCGATCTGGCCGCCGCACCACTCATCACGATAAGCGCTATCGCTGTCGCGCCGCAGCTTCTCCTGCTCAGGCCGTTGTGCGATACGCTGGCATAGACCTGCCACTGCCGGCGCCGTTGTCACCAGCATCGGTTCGAGCTCGGGCAGTTTGGCTATCATGGTGCCCCACAGGGCGTAGGTCGCCAGGTCGGCGATACCCATCGCTTCTGTGCCTAGCATGGACCCAGCTTCCGGCGTCAGGCCGTGCCGGCGCCCGGTCTCCTCAAAGATGGCCATCCAGCGGCCCAGGCGCGGGAGGTAAGCCTGCCAGCTCTGTTCGGTCCACATCTGCGCGCCATTGTGCAGGGTCATTTCATAGAGCAGGTCATTGGCATCGGCCACCAGCTTGTCGGTCAGCGCGGCGGCCTGCGCATCTGTGGGTATCAAGCCGTGCTTGCGGCCCAGGTAGCCGAGAACTGCCGGCATTTGTGACAAACATACGTCTTCCGCATTATCGATCAGTACCGGCGGCCCCATATGCGGTACCGGCTGTTGCGCTGGCTCGGCATCTTTAAGGGCGAAGATCGCGTCGACATCGCGCTCCTCCCAACTGGCGCCGACGTGAGCCAGTACGGCGCGCACAAACTGTCCCCGGAAGGGAAGCGGCCAGTAGTAGAGGGTGTAGTCGGCCATTGGGATTACGGCGTGCGGCAGTGCATGGCCTGCAGCAGTTCGTCGGGATAGTCGATCCAGTCGATCTGTTTGGTGATCTTGCCGTCATCGCTCCAGGTGAGCCAGATGGTGAAGCGCATCGGTTCGTCTTCGGCATAGGTGAAACCCTGGTATTTGAAGGGCGTGAAGTAGCCGGAGCCAATGCTGCGGTTGCCCTGCACGATCAGGTCTTCCAGCACCAGGGTCTGCGGGTAGTCGGGATGCTTGCTGAAGGACGGGTCGGGCCAGTGGTAGAAGGCCTTGAATTCCTCCCGCGATACCAGGGACATATTGGCCAGCGGGTCTTCGAACACCAGGTCATCGGCAAACAGCGCCACGAAGCCCGGCCAGTCGTCGCGGGCGGCATAGCGGGCGAAGTAGTCCTCGGCCCAGCTACGTACCTTCACATCGCGCATGGGTTGCGCAGACGCCTGCAAGGCGAAGCCTGTGAGCAAGAGGATAAGTGCAATGGCGCGGTGCATAGGTGACTCCTGACCCGGGGCAGCCGGCACGGCCACCCGACGGATGAAGCCTAGCACGATGCACCCTACGCGAGTGCGGTCCGGCCATTAATCTGCGCCCAGGATCAGCGCGCCGGTCGGCACGCCTACACCGCTGGACACCAGCACGTGCTCGATGCGCTTCGCGGGCTGGTTGCAGGATTCCCCGCGCACCAGGCGAGTCGCCTCGGCGATGTTGTTCATGCCGTGGATATAGGCCTCCGACAGCAGGCCACCGTGGGTGTTGTTGGGCAGGCGGCCGTCGATATCCAGGGCGCCGTCGCGCACCATATGCACTCCCTCACCCTGCCCGGCAAAGCCGAAGCTCTCCAGCTGCATAATGATTTCCGGGGTGAAGGCGTCGTAGAGGCAGGCGGCGTCGATGGCGTCCGGGCCCAGCCCGGCCATGTCGTAGGTGCGGCGCGCGGCCATTTCCATTTCCGGCAGGGACAGCAGTTCATCCCGGTAGTAGCTGGTCATCTGCTCCTGGCCCCGGGTGGAAGCCTGGGTGACGCCGCGGATCACCGCCGGCTTGTGGCGCAGGTCCCGGGCGCGCTCGGCGCTGGTGATAAGGATGGCACAGCCGCCATCGGTTTCCTGGCAGAAGTCGTACAGGCACAGGGGATCGGCAATCATCTTCGAGGCCAGGTAGTCCTCCATGCTGAGCGGCTTGCCGTAGCCAAAGGCGCGCGGATTGTTGAGCGCATAGTTGCGCTGGGAGATCGCCACCCGGCCCAGGTCCTCGCGGCTCACGCCGTAGGCATCCATGTACTTGTTGGCGATCAACGCCACCCAGGAGCCCGGGGTGAGCATGCCGTAGGCCATATACCAGGACCAGTGAATCAGGTCGCTGGAAATGATATTGCCGGACACCCCCTGTCCCATGCGCTGGCCGGAGCGGCCGTTCATGGCCCGCCAGCACACCACGTTGTTTGCCTGGCCCGTCGCCACCGCCATCACCGCCTGCAGGATAGTACCGACGGCAGCACCACCGCCGTAGTTGATGCGGCTGAAGAAAGACAGATCGCCGGCGCCTACCGCCCGTGCCACTTCGATCTCATCCGTGGAATCCAGGGTATAGCTGACAAAGCCGTCCAGTTCCGAGGGGCTGATGCCGGCATCCTCGCAGGCGGCGTGGACACAGTGGGCCGCCAGGGCGAGTTCCGACACCCCGGAGTTCTTGGAGAACTCGGTGAGGCCAATGCCGGCGATCGCCGCCTTGTTCCTCATAAAGCTGATATCAGATGTCATGCGCCGCCCTCCGCCGGCACAAATACCGGCAGCTTGAAGCCATCTGCATCCTCTTGGATTTTCATGGTCACAGGCATACCGAAGGACAGGTCTTCGGGCTCGCAATCGACCAACTGAGAGGTCAACCGCGTACCCTCTTCGAGGTCAATCAGTACGATAATCAGCGGATACTGGTACCCCGGGAACTGCGGATGGCGCAGCACGGTGTAGGAGCAGACTGTGCCCTTGCCGCTCGCCTCCACGGTATGCCACTCAGTGGAGTTGCACACATGGCACATCGGCCGCGGCGGGTGGCGCAGGGTCTGGCACTGGCTGCAGCATTGAATGCCGAGCTTGTCTTCGGCGGCCATCTCCCACCACCAGGCATTGTCATGCCCCAGCGGCGGCTTGATTCGGGTAGCGTCCATTCACACCTCCATGGCGTGGAAACCGAGCGCTTCTTCGGCGGCCAGCAGCCGGCCCAGTTTTTCCAACTGTGAGCCGGCACTGCCCAGGGAGAAGCTGATCTGCTTGGCCAGCAGGAAAAAGCGGTGAATCGGGTAGTCGAGGTCGGCGCCAATGCCGCCATGCAGATGCTGGGCACTACACACGACCCGGTGGGCCGCTTCGCAAGCCCACCACTTGGCGGCCCGTACTTCGGCGCGGGCATCAACACCTTCGCTCAGACGCCAGAGTGCCAGCCAGTAGGTAGAGCGGATCGCTTCTACGTCTATGTAGCTGTCGGCCATGCGCATGGCGAGGGCCTGGAAACTGCCCAGCGGACGGCCAAACTGCTCGCGTTCGCCCAGGTAAGCCGCGGTTCGGGTCATGGCTTCCTCAGTCACGCCCACCTGCATGGCGCAGTGAGCCACGTCGGCGCGCTGCTCCAGCCAGCCGACGATAGCGCCGCCCTGCCCCACATCGCCAATCCGCTGACTGTCCTCCAGCTCGACGTTTTCAAGCACCAGGTGGGCCGCACGCTGACCCGACAGGCTGACGTCCACCGGTGTCAGCGACACTCCCGCGGTGCTAACCGGCACCAGGAACAGTGTCTTGTTGCCGTCGCCATCCACGGCGGGCACCAGGATGGCATCGGCGACGGCGCCATCCGGCACCATGCTGCGCGAACCGTTCAACACCCAGTTATCACCGGAGCGTTCCAGCGCTACCGGTACCCGCAGCGCCGGGTTCATATTCATCTCGGCGATGGCCGCGCTGAGTCGGGCCTCGCCGGCGGCGATCCCGGGCAGCCAGTCGGCCTGCATGGCCCCGCTGCCAAACGCACACAGCGGCATGGCGCCCAGCACCAGGGTGGAGAACAGCGGCACCGGCGCCACCCGCCGGCCCTGCTCTTCCAACACCAGGCACAACTCCACCAGGCCCAGCCCTGAGCCACCTGCGGTTTCCGGCAGGGCGATCCCCAGCAGGCCCTGTTCCGCGAGCACCTGCCACAGCGCGTCGTTGTAGGTGTCTTCGCCGCGCGCAAACTGTTGCATGGCCTCGTCGGTGGCGTGGTCAGCAAAGATCTGCGCGGCCAGTTCGCGGATGGCGTTCTGTTCGTCGCTGAAACTGAAATCCATAGTCGATACCTTACGGATGCCCTGGCAAGCAGTGGCGGTTAGCGCCGCATGGCGGCGAGATTGCGGGTGTACTTGAGCTTGTCCGCTGGCGGGTGCTCCAGGAACAGGGCCCGGTAGAACATGGTGGACAGCAGCTCCGCAAGCTGGTCGCTGGAGAGCTTCGCCGCGCGCAGGGTGTCACTGCCGTTGATGAAGTACTCCCGCAGCAGGCCTTCGCCGATGCCAGCCAGGGCATAGACCGTGACCAGGGCCTGGTGCCGCTTGAAGCGCACGTCGGGAAACATTTTCGGCAGCAGTTTTACCAGCCACATCAATTGCTCGCGGTAAGACTCGCGCAACAGGGCGGAAAACGCCGGCTCTTCATCTGCCATTTGCAGCAGGCAGCGCATCACGCCGGGCCGGCGCGCGTAGCTGGAGACTACCAGCAGGTTGTGGGCATAGATGCGACCGAACCAGTCGCCCCGCTCCACGCCTCGCTCGATGTCCTCAACGTCCTGGGCAGGGTTGATGAAGTCCTCGAGCACTTCGATGGTCAGGGTCTTGAGATCACTGAAATAGTGATAGAACAGCCCCTGGGCCACACCGGCCTCCCGGGTCACGTCGGCAATCCGCATGCGGTGATACCCCTCGCGCTCCAGGACCACCAGCGCCGCCGATTTCAGGCGAGCGCGGGCGCGCTCGCCCTTTGCACTGCGGGTATTGATGCTGCGGTTGAGCTTGTTGGCGGCGACGGTCATGGGCAGGAAAATAGTTGAATTTGAATTCAAAATCAATAATATGAGCTGCACTCCACAGCCCACAATGAGGAGGCGCGCTCATGTTCGTCGACTACACAGACAGCCAGAAAGCTCTGCGCCGCGAGCTGCGCGAGTATTTCACCGAGCTGGTCAAACCCGAGTACCGGGAGGCCCTGCGCAGCGCCGAAGGCGGCGACCTGTACAAAACGCTGATTCGCCAGCAGGGCAAAGACGGCATGCTGGCACTGGGCTGGCCCGAGGCCTACGGCGGCCGCGGCCTGTCGGAGAGCGAGCAGCTCATCCGCTATGAAGAGGCTCTGCTGGCCGGCGCCCCGACCCCCTTCGTGACGCTCAATACAGTGGGCCCGGCGCTGATGGATCACGGTACCGAGGAGCAGAAGCAGCGCTTCCTGCCAGGCATTGCCGCCGGGGAAACCCACTTCGCCATCGGCTATACCGAGCCGGCGGCGGGCACCGATCTCGCTTCCCTGAAGACCGCCGCCGTAAAACAGGGTGATCACTATCTGGTCAACGGCAGCAAGGTCTACACCAGCTCCGCAGAGGCGGCGGACTATGTGTTCCTGGCCGCTCGCACCGACACCGAGGCGCCCAAGCACAAGGGCATCTCCATCCTGGTGGTCGACACCAGCGACCCCGGGTTTTCCTACGGTCCTATCCACACGGTGGGCGGCGTGCGCACCAACGTGTCCTACTACACAGATATCAAGGTGCCGCTGGACATGATCATCGGCCAGGAAAACCAGGGCTGGCGCCTGATCACCTCACAGCTCAACCACGAGCGGGTGGGGCTGGCGGCCTTCGGCATCAACGGCTGGAAGCTGTTCAAGGGTGTGCTGGCCTGGGCCCGGGAGCAGCGCGGCCCGGAGGGGCGTCGGGTGATCGACGACCCCATGGCCCAGCGCAACCTCGCCGAGGTCTACGCCTACCTGGAAGCCATGCGAGTGATGAACGCGCGTATGGCCTGGCGGCTGGAGAATAATCCGGTTGATGCGGTGTTCCCCTCTGCCATGAAAGTCTACTCCACCGAGGTCATGCTGGAAGTCTGCAAGCTGATGATGGAAGTGGTGGGCCCCCACAGCCTGATCGCCGCGGAGAGCGAAGGCGCCATCCTGCACGGCGACCTGGAGCACGAACACCGCCGCTCGTTGATCAACACCTTCGGCGGCGGTGTGGTGGAAGTGCTGCGCGGCCTGGTCGCCACCCACGGCCTGGGCATGCCCCAACACCGCTAGCCACCAGCAAGATCTCCCCCAAAAGCGGGGCCAGAAAAAGGGGTCAAAAAAGGGGTCAGAAAAAGGGGTCAGAGCCCTTTTAGGAAAAGGGCTCTGACCCCTTTTTCTGTGACCCCTTTTTGTGAGCTGTCGCTTGGGGCTCTGTTGGGGCTAGATGCCGGCGGCGGTGTAGACCGCGTCGGCGGCGCGTACCGCCCCGTTGACGTTCAGCCCCTGCGCCACCAGTGCGTGTTGCAGGGCACCCAGGCAAAGGCGCACGTTGGTGGGATTGCTGGCATAGCCCATCAGGCCGATGCGCCAGACCTTGCCGGCCAGGGCGCCGAGGCCGGCGCCGATTTCCAGATTGTAGTCATTGAGCAGCATACTGCGCACGGCGGCCTCATCCACAGCCTCGGGCACACTGACCAGGTTGAGCTGCGGCAGACGGTCCGCCTCTGCTACCACCAGCGACAGGCCGATAGCTTCCAGCCCAGCCTTGAGGGCTTCGTGATTGAGGCGGTGGCGAGCGAAGGACGCTTCGAGTCCCTCTTCCTTGAGAATCGTGAGCGCCTCGTGCAAGCCATAGAGGGCGTTGATCGGCGCGGTGTGGTGATAGGCGCGCTTGCCGCCTCCGGATTCACCGCCACCCCAGTAACCCATTACCAGGTTGAGATCCAGGAACCAGCTCTGCACCGGGTGGGTGCGACTGCGGATGACCTCGGCGGCGCGCTCGGAAATGGTCACCGGCGACAGACCCGGGGTGCAGGACAGGCACTTCTGGCTGCCGGAGTACACCGCATCCGCGCCCCAGGCATCCACCGCCACTTCGATACCACCCAGGCCGGTCACTGTATCCATGATCGACAGCATGCCGGCCTCCGAGGCCAGCCGGCACAGAGCTTCCGCGTCGCTGCGCACGCCAGTGGAGGTTTCCGCGTGTACGAAGGCCAGCACCCTGGCATCGGGATGCTCGGCGATGGCCTGTCGCACCTTGTCCAGGTCGACGGCGGTACCCCACTCGTCTTCCACCATGACGGCCTCGCCGCCGAGACGGGTGACGTTCTCCTTCATGCGGCCACCGAACACGCCATTCTGGCAGATGATGGCCTTATCACCGGGCTGCATGAGGTTGACGAAGCAGGTTTCCATGCCGGCTGAACCCGGCGCGGAGACCGGCAGGGTCAGCGCATTGTCGGTCTGGAAAGCGTATTGCAGCAGACCCTTCAACTGTTCCATCAGCTCGATGAAAGCGGGGTCGAGGTGGCCGATAGTGGGCCGGGCCATGGCGTTGGTGATGCGCGGATTGACGTCGGAGGGGCCGGGGCCCATCAGGGTGCGACGGGGGGGATAAAAGCTCATTAACTCTCTCTTCTCTAATTACTTTTACTCTTTGCTCGTGACGCCTTACGCGTTACTCGCAAACGAAAACAGGGATTTCGCGGTCAGTCCTGGCCTGGTAATCAGCATAAGGCGGGTAATGCTCCAGGCAGGTCGGCCAGACGCCCGCCTTTTCCTCGCCGAACACCTCGCGGGCGGTGAGCGGCTTGCGCTCGCCGTTCACCAGCACCTCTACCTCGGGGTGGGCGACGAGATTGTAATACCAGGCCGGGTGCCGCGGGGCGCCGCCCAGGGAAGCGACGATAATAATGCCGTCTTGCCAGGGCACGTGCATCACCGGCGTCCAGCGCTGCTTGCCGCTTTTGGCACCGGTCATTTTCACCAGGCAGATGGGGCGGCCAAAGGCCCTCTTCCACAGTCTGCCGCCGCTGGCCCGGTAAACCAGTACGTTGAGCTTCGCAAACACCCGGATGAAAGCCTTCACAAACCGGTATTCGGAAGGGGTCATGGGCTTCTGTGCCACGCCGAATTCTCCTTGCTGGGGGGCGCCTATACTAGCAGCCCTACCGCGACTTGTGTTTGGTGACACACTCGGGGAACATGGCGCCCCATGTTCGAGCAACTCCTCACCGCGGCCCTGTTCCTGGCGCTGATTTACGGCCTGGTCTTTACCCGCATCTCCGCTGCCTGGGTGTTTTCCCTGACCATGCTGGCCTGCTACCTGCTGGGCCTGGTCAGCACCGAGGAGGTGCTGCGCAAGGCCGCCAACCCCGGCCTGGTCACGCTGATGCTGCTGCTATTGGTGTCGGTGGGTGTGGAGAAAGTCACCTGGCTCAAGGATATGTCCGGCAGGCTCATTGACGAGGGCTACAAGAAAAGCCTGCTGCGGCTGGGCTTCGTCACTGCCCTGTCCTCGGCCATCATCAACAACACGGCGGTGGTTGCGACCCTGGCAGCCACGGTGCGCAACAACGGCTACCACCCGGCGTCAAAGCTGCTGATCCCGCTGTCCTATATGGCCATCCTCGGCGGCACCATGACCCTGATCGGCACCTCCACCAACCTGATCGTATCCAGCTTCCTGGAAGACGCCACCGGCCAGGGCCTGGCCTTCTTCGACTTCCTGATCGTCGGCGCCAGCGCCGCCTTCCTGGGCCTGGTGATGATCGTGGTGACCAGCAAGAAGGCCCTGCCCGCCTACGCCGCCGAGGAAGTCACGGTGGCAGAATACCTGATCGAAACCGAGGTCGCCGCGGACTCGCCGCTGGTGGGCAAGTCGGTGATCGACAACAAGCTGCGCGACCTGGAGACCCTGTTCCTGGTGGAGATCGTGCGCTCCGATCACCTGATCAGCCCGGTCAGCCCTTCCGAGGTTATTGAGCCCGGCGACAAGCTGATTTTCTCCGGCGACATCAACCAACTGCAGGTGTTGGACCGGTTCCGGGGTCTCAAACTGTTTGCCGTCGAGGAAGGCCTGCTGCAGCAGAATCTCACCGAAGTGATCGTCATGCCCAACGCCAACGTCGAGGGCAAGAGTCTCAAGGAGGCCGGCTTCCGCTCTCTTTTCGATGCCGCCGTGGTCGGCATGCATCGGGGCGGCAAGCGGCTCTCGGGCAAGCTGGGGGAAATCGTGCTGCAGGCCGGCGACCGGCTGATGCTGGCCACCGGGCCCGACTTCTGCGACCGCCGTAACGTCACCAAGAACTTCTTCGTGGTGCAGAACGGCGTCAACGCCGGCGGCATCAGCCAGCGCGAGAACCTGTTTATCTCCGGCGGCCTGTTCGCGGTGATAGCCCTGGCCACCCTGGAGGTGCTGCCCTTACTCAAGGGCCTGGTGTTCCTGCTGGCGGGCATGCTGCTGATGGGTACGGTGAGTGCTGAGGAACTCAAGCGTCGCTTCCCCTTCGAGCTGTGGCTGATCATCGCCTCGGCGCTGATCTGGGCCCAGGTACTCAACGACTCCGGGCTGGTGAGCCTGCTGACCGACGGCTTCCACACCTACCTGGCCGGCCTCGGCCCGTACGGGGCAATGATCGGCATCTTCCTGCTGACCCTGGCGCTGACGGAGATCATGACCAACAACGCCGCGGCGGCGCTGTCATTCCCGCTGGCCTTCGGGCTGGCCCAGAGCTACGGGATGGATGTGATGCCCTTTGTGATGGCGGTGGCCTTCGGCGCCAGCGCCAGCTTTCTCACCCCCTACGGTTACACCACCAACCTGATGGTGCAGAACCTGGCGGGCTATGAGTTCCGCGACTACGTGCGCGCCGGACTGCCGGTGTCGATCGTTTATTCCGTCACCGTGCTGTACCTGATCCCCATCGTGTTCCCGTTCTCCGGTTAAGCGCCCGTGTTCAACTGGCTGAAGGTTCGAGTTTTCCGCTGGGTCTACCGGTTGATGAATCGGCGGGCCTGGAAGGCCGTCGACCTGTCGGCGGTGTCGGTTCAGGACATCACCGTCGCCGACAACATCCCGGCACGTAAATACCGCGGCGGTGATGAGCGTTTGCTGGTGTACTACCACGGCGGTGGCTGGACCATCGGCGACCTGGAGACCCACGACCCCTTCTGCCGCCGGCTGGCACTGGATGCCAGGGCCACCGTGCTTGCCATCGACTACCGGCTGGGCCCGGAGCACCCCTTCCCCGCCGCCGTCGAAGACTGTGTCGCCGCGACCCGTTGGATTGTGGAGCAGCGCGCCAGCCTGGCCGGCGCGGCGCCGCTGTTCGTGGCCGGTGACAGCGCCGGGGGCAACCTCGCTGCCGTCGTCAGCAATACCCTCGCGCCGGAACTGCCTGGCGCCATTGCGGGCCAGTTGCTGATCTACCCGGCGGTGCGGCACTGCACTCCGCCCACACGCTCCATGGTGGAGAACGCCAAAGGACACGTACTGACCTACGCGATGATGCAGTGGTTCTGGCGCAACTACCTGGGCGCGGCCCGCGACACCAGCGACGGTGATATCGACCCCCGCGCCACACCCCTGCTACACCCGCTACCGGAGAAGCTGCCATCGGCACTGGTGATTACCGCCGGCCTGGACCCCCTGCGCGATGAAGGCGCCGAGTACGCGCAGAAGCTGTCAGACCACGGCGTGGAGTGCGTGCACGAGCTGTTCCTGCAGGAAGAGCACGGCTTCGTCTGCTCGGAAGGGCCCACCGAGGGCCAGCAGCGCTCCATGGAACTGATGTGCGCCTGGATGGCGACCCGCGACGCAGCCTAGTCGCTGATGGGCCAGCGCGGGTCCTGCCGATAGAAGCTGAAGCGCTCCTCCACATCTGAGGCACTGAGCCCGAAGCTGGCCAGGTCGTACACATGCTTGCCGTGCTTACCCTTCGGGTTGTCATCGACGTAGCCCTGCATCGCGGCGCGAGCGTCATCGCCCAGCTCCAGGCCGAAGCCCTGGTAAATACGCTCAACCACGGCCATCGGCGAACCGGCAATCTCCGCCTGGGAGCAATCGACGAAGCACTCCTCCGGATGACGTGCCCGTGCCGCCAGCCCACGCTCCAGCGACAGTGCATACCAGTCCATGACCGCGCGACCGATATCCTCCTGGGACAGGTGACCGGTGTCGCCGGCATACATGCGCATCACCTCGCGGTTCATGCTGTTGATGGAGGCCACGACGGGCAGCGGCTGGCGGTGGCACCAGACAAAGCGCGCATCGGGAAACACCGAGAAAATGGTATCGATCGCCCACATATGGGCCGGCGCCTTCAACACCCAGCGGTGCCCAGGGTTGCGCCAGTTGAGCAACTGCAACAGCCGTTTCTGGTAGCGGTACAGCGGCGCCAGGTCCTGCTCGAGGAACCAACTGCGGTAAGGCTCCAGCATAATCTCGAAGCCGAGTTGCACACCGCTGAAGGCATAGGAGTGAATCAGGCAGCACTCCTCCGGGGTGTCGGCATCCACGTAGTGAATCTTGCGAAACTCCGGATCCTGGTTTTCCTCCAGCGCCTTCACCAGGTAGCCGTAGCGCGGGTCCACCTGGCCGGGCTGGGACTCGGGCCAGGGGTCCGGGAACTGCACTTCCCATTGCAACAGGCCGCGATTCTCCGGGGCCTGGCTCAGCAGATTAATCAGCGCCGAGGTACCTGAGCGCGGCAGGCCGGTGACGAAGACTGGCGCGGCGATCTGTTGCTCCTGCACCGCGGGAATGTCGCGAAAGGCACGCTCACAGCGCAGCCGCACGCTCAACAGGTTGATCAGACGCTCGCGGCAACGCTGGCGTCCTTCCGGATCGGTCAGGTTGCGCTCGTAGGTCTCGCACAGTGCTTCGAGGCCCGGGCGCACCGGCAACTCGCCAAAGTCATTGAGCCCGGTGGCTTCCATGGCCGACTCGATCAGGGCCTCGGGATGAAAATGCAGCTCGCCCACGCTGGCTCCTCGGTGCTTGGTCCTCGATGTGAGGCGAGTGTAGCAACCTCCTCACGGCAGCGGCTACGGCGCGCGCGCAGGACTCAGTCAACTATCTGAACCAAAGCCCCCTGCCCCGGCGCCCATCTTGCCCCGCTGCACAAAGCGCGGTTAATTAGCCGCTCCAGCAGCGTCGAGACAGGCTATGAGCGACACGGATATTGCAGCTTTCGAAGCACAGCTCCAGGCCTATGTGGGACGCCAGGTGTGCCCCAGGCAAGCCGCCAGGGACACGGTCAATCACGCCATGATCCGACACTGGGCCGAGGCCATGGGCGACGGCAACCCCGCCTACCTGGATGCCGACTGGGCCGCCCGCAGCCGCCGCGGCAGGCTGATTGCACCGCCGGCCATGCTCTACGTGTGGAACCAGGAAGGCATTGTGGTGGCCATCGACAAGCGCCCGCCCGACGCCCAGAGCGAACTGGTGGAACTGTTCAATGCCAACGGTTATCTCGGCACTCTGGGCACCAACGTGGTCCAGGAGTACCTGCGGGAACTGGAGCCCGGCGATACGATGTTCATGGAGATGGTGATCGACAACATCTCGGAGCGCAAAACCACGGCCCGCGGCGAAGGCTATTTTTTTGAGACCCTGGCCACCTTCAGCAACCAGGCCGGCGAGACCGTCGGGACCCAGCGATTCCGGGTGCTGAAGTTCGTGCCGCCCGAGGGCAGCGACGGCGCGGCCATGCCCTTTCAGGCACCGGATGCGGGGGAGTTATTGCCGGCGCCTGCCTCACGCCGGGAGACCCTGGCCTGGGAGGATATCAGCGTCGGCGACACCCTGGCGCCGCTGCAAATCCCCATCAGCACCGGCCTCATCGTCGGTGCGGCGCTGGCCACGCGGGATTTTGAAAAGGTGCATCACGACCGGGACGTGGCCCAGTCCACCGGCCTGCCGGATATCTTCATGAACATCCTCACCAGCCAGGGGCTGATGGCGCGCTATGCCACCGACTGGAGCGGCCCCGAGACCAGCATCCGCTCCCTGGCGGTGAAGCTGGGGGCGCCCAACCTGCCCGGCATGGTGATGACCATCAGCGGCGAAGTCAGCGCCGTGGACCCGGCTAGCCATACCGTGGAGCTGAGCGTGCAGGGTGACAACAACGCCTGGGGCCGGCATATGAGTGGTACCGTGGTCCTGGAGTTGCCCGCCAAAGCCGGCTGACTATGGAGGCGAACACCGTGACTGATTTCAGAGTGGTGGTTATCGGCGCCGGCATGGCCGGGCTGCTGGCCGGCATCAAGCTGAAAGCGATGGGCATCGACAACTTCAGCATCTACGAAAAGGCGGACCGGATCGGCGGCACCTGGCGCGAGAACACCTATCCGGGGCTGACCTGTGACGTGCCTTCACATCACTACACCTACAGTTTTGAACGCAACCCCGACTGGACCCGGCACCTGCCGCCAGGCCCGGAAATCCAGGCCTACTTCGAGCGCTGCTGTGACCACTACCGGCTGCGCCAGAGCATTCGCTTCAACGCCGAGATCACGCGAGCACAATGGCAGGACGGCCGCTGGCGGCTGACACTGGCCAACGGCGAGACCGACGATGCCGACGTGGTGATTGCCGCCACCGGTGTACTCCACCATCCCAGCACGCCTGCCATTCCGGGCATGGCGGACTTTGCCGGCGCGCTGTTCCACACGGCACGCTGGGACCACAGCGTGGCGCTGGACGGGCGCGTGGGCGTGATTGGCATGGGCTCTACCGGCGTGCAGATCATCTCCGCCCTGGCGGGTGTGTCCTGCCAGCTCTCCCACTTTGTGCGCACGCCGCAATGGATCATGCCGGTGCACAACGGTTACTACAGCGAAGAAGAGCGGGCCCGGTTCCGCGCTGACCCGGCAGCGCTGGAAGCGTACATGGACGTGGTCACCTACCACCGCAATGTCGAAAACTACACCCTCGGTATCACCCAGCCGGACTCGCCAGGCGCCCAGTACTTTCGCCAGGCCTGCTTCGACAATCTGGAGAGCATCGAGGACGAAGCCCTCAGGGAGGCATTGCGCCCGGACCACGAGCCCATGTGCAAGCGCCTGGTGTTCTCGCCGGACTACTACCAGAAAATCCAGCACCCCCAGGCGCGACTGGTGCGCGCCGACATTGAGCGCATCGAGCCCGCCGGCATCCGCACGGTGGACGGCGAGCTGCATGAGCTGGACGTCATCGCCCTGGCCACCGGTTTCCGGGCCGACCAGTTTGTGCGGCCGATGCAGGTGCTGGGCGCCAACGGCGCCAGCCTGGACAGGCTGTGGGCTCAGCGCCCGGTAGCCTACCTGGCGGTGTCGATGCCGGGCTTCCCGAATTTCTTCATGCTCAATGGCCCCAACGGGCCGGTCGGGAACTACTCCCTGATCGACATTGCCGAACACCAGTGGGGCTATATCCAGCAGCTGCTGGAGCGGGTGCGCGACCAGGGGCCGCTGTGTGCCACCGCCCAGGCGCTCGAGGATTTCGACAGGGAGCGTATTGCCGCAGCCAAGACCACCATCTGGTACACCGGCGGCTGCCAGAGCTGGTACCTGGATGCCGAGGGCGTGCCCGCCAGCTGGCCCTGGAACTATTCGCGCTTTGTCGCGGAAATGAAAACGCCGAAGTGGAACCACTTCGGCGTTGAGAGCTGAACAGCGCCGCCGGAGCGGCGCTCAGTTTCGATCAGGAACCGACGACACCGCCGTCCTTGCGGCTCAGCGCGACAGTGCAGTCACGGGGAACCGTGACATTGTCGGTGGCAGCAGGGAAGTTGGTGGCCGTGGGGTCGCCGTTGCCCGGGTGCTGCACATTGATGAAGGCCGTGCGGCGGTTGGGCGTAAAGGCGATACCGGTGATTTCGTCACCGTTAACACCCATGAACAGACGACGGATTTCCTTGGTATCAGGGTCAGCGATCAGCAGCTGATCCTGCAGGCCGTCTTTCTGGCCGCCATCCGTCTCGATCCATACCCGGCCCTGGAAGTCGATGCCCAGGCCGTCGGGGTCGGAGAAGGACTCCTCGGTGCCGTGGGTGTCTTCCGCGATCAGGAAGATTTCCCAGCTGAAGGCCGTGCCGGAAGGCGTGTCATCAGTGAAGCGGATGATGTGGCCATCGGCGTTCGGCACCAGCGGGTTGGCAGCGTTGGCTTCGGTACGACGGCTGTTGTTGGTCAGCGTGACGTAGCAGGTGCCGTTGGTCGCTGAGGTCGTCGCCGTCCACTCCGGACGATCCATCGGCGTCGCACCTACCGCGTCAGCGGCCAGGCGGGTGTTCACCAACAGCTCACCCATGTCGGTGTACATGGAGGCCAGCGTCGCGTTGTTCAGGCTCAGCTCAATCCACTCACCGACACCGCCTTCGCTGAACTGGGCCACGTACAGCGTGCCTTCGTCCAGCGGGCTGACGCCAGCGGCCAGCATCTGCTGGTAGGGCTCGGCAGAGACGTACTTGTAGAGGTAGTCGAAGCGCTCGTCATCACCCATGTAGAAGGCAATGCGGCCGTCATCGCCGACCGTCCACGCCGCACCTTCGTGCTTGAAGCGACCCATGGCGGTGCGCTTGATCGGTGCGTTGTTAGCGTCCTGCGGATCGATTTCCACCATCCAGCCGAAGCGGTTTTCTTCGTTGGTGAAGTCGGGGTCAGACAGGTCGAAACGCTTGTCCCACACCCACCACTGGTAGTTGCCGAAGGTGCCGCCTTCGGCAAAGCCGAAGCGCTCCTGCAGCGCAGTCGGAACCCAGGTGGATTCAGTGTTGGTTGCGCCGAAGTAGGCGTTGAAGTTCTCTTCGCAGGTCAGGTAGGTACCCCAGGGCGTCGTGCCGTTACCACAGTTGTTGACAGTGCCCAGCGGGATGTTGCCAGCAGGCGTCTGCAGCAGCGGGTGGCCGGCCGCCGGACCGGAGTACTCAACCGGGGTGTTGACGTGAATACGGCGGGCAAACTGGCTGTCTACCGGCTGCCACACGCCGTCTATCTGTTCGATCTGGATCACCGATACGCCGTGCGCGTGCTGTGAAATACGCACGTCTTCCAGCGACTCGGGGGCTTCTTTGCCCAGTACCTGGAAGTTATTGCCGAACTCGTGGTTGATGCACATCAGGCCACGGGTGTTGACGTTGAACCAGCGACGCAGGAAGTCATTGATCACCGGCAGGCTGGGATCGGGTTCCAGGTCTTCCGCCAGCGGGAAGAACCACATGCCGTCGTGACCGATACCGACCTGGTTGGCCTGCTCCTGGGAGGTGTTGCCGTGCTCCTTGTAAGCCGGACCGCTGGGCTCGATCGGGTCACCCCAGGGAATCAGCACCTGCATGTCGTAGTCCGGAGATACCAGCGGCTGCTTGCCGTCACCGGCCTCAGCGTCGGCCAGGCTAACCGGGGTGAAGTTCATCAGGCTGCTGGTTTGTGCCTGCGCGCCGGTAGAGGCAGCGATACCGCTGGCGGCAAAGAAACCGGTGGCTGCGGAAGCCAGGCTGCCCTTCAGAACGTCACGACGCTCCATCTCTGACTTCAGGATGTCGTAAAACGGGCGGTTATCCGTGGGGTTGTTACCTTGATATTCAATGTCATCGTCCAGCAAGGAGTCGATGACGTCCTTATCTACAGCTTTATTCATTACGAGCCTCGTTGAAATTTTGGTCCACCAGGCGGGGTACATGGCGTCCCAGTAAAGTCGGTTGGACCTTGCGTCCAACTCCCCTAACTCCACACGCGAACTTAAAGGGGCATTGCGACAGGCGGTTGACGCCCATGTAACGTTTTCATGAGGGAAAATTGACGGAAATGTCACTACGAGATGACAGCAAAAAGACTGAACAAAATTCGAAATGTTCGAGTTATCAGCCACTTAGCTTTCGGCGCGGACGACAAACTCCCGAAGCAAATATGACAAAACGGAAAGCTGGTTACAGAATCCAACCAGCCTTGTCTACCGGCTGTTCAGGAAGCTGATGGCGGGCGCGGAGTACAGGCGCGGGGAACCGACTGCGGACGCCCTGAGGCGCGCCTTTTCACCGCCGAGTGGACAGTCGGGGAGGGATGCAACCCCGGGACATCCCGGGGTGATCTGCAGGGGATTTTGAGGCTTGTTACGAGCGCCCTACGCGTCGATCACGGCAAGCGGTTTCAGCTCGCGACAGATTCAGGGCTGTTGCAAAACCCTTTCAGGACAAGGGCTCCTGGCCCTGCTCTTCCGGCAGGTGAACCTCCATACCCTCCATCTCCCAGGTGACCAGCACCTGGCAGCCAAGCCGGGAGTTGTCCTTGCGGCCCTTGGCCGACTTCAGCATCTCCAGTTCCTGCGGCCCCTGGGCAGGCAGTTTGGACAGGAAAGGCTCGTCGATAAAGCAATGGCAGGTCGCGCAGGACGCCACGCCGCCGCACATGCCTTCCACGCCCGGCACCAGGTTCATGGTGGCGCCTTCCATCAGGTTCATCTGCTCCTCAAGTTCCACCTCGTGGCGGGTACCGTCGGCTTCGACATAGATAATGTTAGGCATTGGAGTTCCTTGTGATGTTCTGCGGCATGAGAGTTTCCGTGACCGTGGGGCCGGGTGCAAGTATGGGAAGCGGTCATTTCAGGCCGCGTTGCCCGTTGCCGCAACGCGCTCAGGGCGCGTCAGTCTTGATATGCCTGCCCGTCAGCTTGAGGCGAAAAGCCGGTGCATCCGGATCATTGCTGTAGACCTCCATAGCACCCGCGTACACGGCGCCACTCGACAGGCTGGTATCTACATTGGCGCTGGGCTTAAACGCTACCTCAAGCACAGTGGATTGACCGGGCAACACCGTGGTCTCGTAGCTGAAATCTCTCTGCACCGTGTTGTTCAGGAGGTTCAGATTCGAAAACTGGTAGATAAACCCATCGCTACCGGGAATGCTGTCATCATTGGCATTGGTTTCCAGGGAGAGCCAGCTGCCACGCAGTATCAGGGCATCGCTACCCGTATTGGCAATTTTGACTGTGCGGTACATGGTGGCATCATCGATGACCTTGCCGAAGTCCATGTCCACGTCAAAGCTGGCATCATGATACTCGCGATTGACGACAAGACGCGGCCGCGGCCCCTGGGTCGCTTTGGGCCTCATGCGAATAGTCGGGTCACCGAAATAATGCGGTGGCGTTCCGGAGAAAAAGTAACGATAGCTGTCGGCATAGCTCAGGCCCATGCCCAACGCCCGGTAGAGGTAATCGAATTCAAGCTCGGCAGCAGTATCACTGACAAAGGTCACGACAGGATAGGCTTCCACCAATAGGGCGCTGCCCGAATACAATAACGTCCCACCAAGAAAACCCCGCTCATCGAATTTGCCAACGCTGCAGCTCGTCATATTGATGACGCGAGCGTTGATGTCGTAGTCGCTGACCTCCGAGCTGTCCACGTTCCTGTACTCATCCAGCGGCAAACCCTGAAACTGGATGAACTGCGCCGCGCCGTGCACATTGAGCTTCACGACATCCAGATTGTCGCCAAGCGCCACACGCCAGGCCTCGGCCTGCGCCTCAGCGGAGTCCGATTGATTCAGCGTGACCTGTCTGCTCACAAACAGCGAGTGATCGCCAAACACGCGCGACATCATCGGTTGCAGGTCCTGGAATCGCTCCCTGGGGGTGGCGGCGCCATAGTAGAAGCCCCGCGTGTTACCAACGGCATCGCGCAGCGCATGATTGCGGTCGAAGTAATCGCGCAAGGTGGCGACAGTTGCGGAAGCATCCGCGGGCGGCGCGAGCCGGGCGACCCAGATGTCAGGATCGCACTGGACCAACAGCGAAACATTGCTGCCATGGTTCCAGATGTTGCTGTTGAAACCATCCTGCTCGTAGGGGCAATTAAAGGACCGGAAGGGGTGGTCAGACAGGTTCAGCCCTACATCGAAGTCGAGATTGCGCAGCAGCGCCTCAGGCACATCACCAATGAAGAATGCGCCTTCCAGTCGCTGTTCGGCGAAACCCTCCCGCAGCAAAGCACGGAGTTCTCCGCTGGTATTCGGTGCCGGGAGCAGCACAGGCGTGGTGCCGGTATCCGCTGACACATCCGCCATAAAGCGCTGAATCTCCGCTTCAAGTGGCTCGGCAATCGACGCCTCCACAATATAGAAAATGGTTTCGTCACGATCCGCGTTGTTGCCTATCCCGTCACCGTCATCGTCAAGGAATTCGCTGGCATCGTTGGGGAAAGCATCGAAAGCATTCGGCACGTGATCGCCGTCACTGTCGAGTTCCATGGCATCACACAGCCCATCCCCGTCGCCATCCGGCAGCCTTGTGAAGCCGGGTTCTGAGTCGCTCGGGGAAAAGCACACGGCGTTATCAAGCATGATATCTATAGGGTCAACGCCGGCGGTAGCGCGCCAGTTTGCGTAATCCCAATCGAGCCTTGGCAGGATTGCCTGATCCCTGAACAAACCAGTGTCCGCCGGAAAGCGCCGGGGGTCGATGCGCAGCAGATCGAGATAGTCGATCACGCCATCCTCTACTTTCTCTGCCACCAGCAACTCGCCAGCCAACTGATCCAGCGCTGAGCGGACGCGGTCCGCGCTTACTCCCACGGTGCCGAACAGTGAGGCGGACAGCGGGCTGACCACACCGTAGCCGGTAAGCCTACCGGCATCGTTGATGTCGAAGTCCCCCGGGAACAAAACCACCTGCAGGCAGGTGCCCTCGCAGATCTCCAGAACATAAGGTGTGTCCGGTCGGGTATCGAGATCCGGAACCGAGAGCAAGAGCCCGGAAAGATCCACGTTGCCGCGCAGCCAGCCGTTGAATGCCGTATTACCGCTAACGCTGGCCTCGTAAACAGGTGTATTGAAATCATTCCACGCGTAGAGCCTGGCCCTGGCGCTGCCACTATTGGGGGAGGCGATACAGCCCGCCAGACAGAGGGCTGAAATGAAAAGCAGTCCTTTGCGCACTCGCATAATCGATACCGCAGCGGTGTCTATGAGGCGCTAATAAGAGCGGTTTTTCTTCCATAGTTCAAGCCCGACATCACTATCACCTGCCCAGGTAGCTCTCGAAGGTCTCCTTCAGCAACTCCGCCTCGGCACGGCTGGTGAGGCGCTCGCCCGCCGGCAGGGAGTCATCGCCGTGACCGTGGGCGCGCAGTTGGTAGTAGACAGTCGTCTTGTTGCCGCTGCTACTGCTGGAGGTCCGGTCAATCTCGAAGTGAGAAAAGTCGGCCCGCGTCATTTGTCGGGTGGTCATGGGGTAGCCGAACAGGAAGCGCCGGCAGCGCAGCCCTGCTGCGGTCACGCCCACCAGCAGCGACTTGGCCAGGTACCAGATGCCGTAGCCGAGGATTAGCGTGCCGACACTAGAGAACACCACCGGGATGACGATGCCCCCATCCCCGGCCAGGCCGACGCCTACGCCGATGCCGGCAAACAACCCACCGAAGAGGATCGCGGCAATCCCCTGCCCGGGTCGCTGCAGCGCCGGGAAGAAAGCCTCGATGCCACCCGGTACGGTACGGAACTCGGCGATCGACTCCAGGCCTTCCATCGCCAGGTCCTGGGTGGCGGCGTGACTCTCAGTGCCCTGCCTGAGACTGGACTGCTGGCCGGTGGCGAACACCGGGATGTCGTAGCTGCGGGAGAAATCCGGGCCGTCCATGTCGCAGGCGATGCTCAGGCGCCAGAGGTGGTAGGTGCCGGTTCGCGCGACATCGGCGGCAGGTAAACCGGCGGGCACGTCGAAGCGAAAGAACAGTTGCGTGCCCGTGCCGGAACGTTCGCTGTGACAGACACCGTCGGTCTGCCAGCGCACGGACTCGCTGCGCTTCCGGTTCTTGCCGGAGCCACTGACCGAGCTTCTCATACAGGCCAGCTTGACATCGAAACGCTGGCGGGCAGCGAAGGGAATGCGGGTATCCACCCAGCCGCCAACGTGGCCGCCGATGCTCCCGGGGAAGGGGTCCAGCACCAGCGGCGTCGGGCCGAATTTGCGCCAGGCCATAAACGCCCAGACTGCGGCGGCCATCAGCCCCACCCCCACCAGCGGGAATAAAAGAGCCAGCAGGATCATCGGTTCCTCGCCGACCCTGCCCCAGAACTCGTCCGCGTTCAAAAACAGCGGCAGGGTGATGCCGTTCCAGACCAGCGCGAAGGCGAGCAGCGCCCAGTGACTGTAGCGGGCAGCGGAGCTGATGCGATTGTCGCGCCAGGATTTTTTCTGTAACCAGGGTTCGCCCAACAGAGCTTACACGCGGGGACGTAGCAGGAAGGTCAGCCCGGGAATCAGCAAAGCCACGAAGCCGACCAGCAGGGCCCAGGCGCGCTCAATCCTGGCCAGTGCCTCCGGGCCGAGGTCTTCACGATCATCGGGAAACTTGGCCTGCACCACCGCCAGGGGCTTGCCGTAGAGATCACGCAGTTGGCTGACCAGGCATAGCTGTCCGGGCTGCCGATAGATAATGAAGGAATCCTCGGTGGCATCCAGTTCAACGGGAATGTCCCTGATACGCGCAGACAGTTCGGGATCTGCCAGGGGAAACAGCACCAGGGTCGTATCTGCCGCTGCGGAAAACTGCTCCAGCCGTGCATCGCTCAGCAGACTGCCGACCACGAAACTGCCCGCCGAGGGCCCGCTGCCGTCGGTGCGGGTGATGGGCGCGGAAACGATCATGGCAATCCCGGCCTCGGTATCCAGCAGCCCACGGGTATGGCTCTGCACCCCCATGCTGGATGACAGCAGCGGGTTGTCGGCAAACAGCGAGGTAACGGTTTGATCCATCAGCATCGGTGTGCCGGTGCTGTCGATCAACTGCCCCCACAGCAGTTCACCGTTGGCATCGAGGATCAGCAGCAATTCAATACGGAGCGCCGGCCAGCTTTCCGCGTAGATATTCTGGTCAATGAAGTCCGGATGCGCGGCCGGGTCCAGAGCAAAGTCGCGCATGGCGTCCCATTCGGCGTATTCCCGGGCCATCAGGACCAGGGAATCCATATGGGCATCCAGCGCCTGGTCGAGCCGGGCCTGCTGGCTCCTGTGCAGGGCCTGGTGCTGCTCCTCGATGACCGGGGCGAGCTGCTCGCGCAGCAGATACCGACCGCCCAGCAGTAAAACGCCGGCACAGGCCAGCAGTAGGAACAACACGCCCGCTCGTGGGATCAATGAAGAACCCGCGCTACTCACAACCACCCCTGTCGCTCAAACAATTTGCTCTAACCGCGCCAAGGATAACGCAAATTTGCACACTTTAGCGCGCCGTTGGGCCATTTATGGCGAAACCCTCGGCGCTTACTGCAGCAAATCAGCGCCGGAATAAAGGGAACAACACCGGCGTGCGTTGGCAGTATTCGCGGTACGCCGGGTCATCGCCCCAGCGCCTGCGGCCACTGGCTTCGAGCATGTTCACACCGCTGACCCGGGTTAGCAGCAGGTACACGAACAGCGGCGACAGCAGGGTGAGCTGCTGCCATCCAATCAGCAGCGGATAGGCGATGATTGCAATGCCAGTCCACAGCAGGATTTCACCGACATAGTTGGGGTGTCGGGAATAGCGCCACAGGCCGTGACTGATAAAGTGGTCGCGGTTGGACGGGTCGGCCCGGAACCGCGTTTTCTGGGCATCAGCGATCACCTCGATCACAAAGCCCAGCAGCCAGGTGCTACCGCCCACCAGCGTGAAAGCGCTGGCAGACGCCGGCACCGTGGAGGTGATAGCGGCGAGACCCGCGGCAAAGGTGATGTACACCCACAGGCCCTGCAGCGTCCAGGTCATCAGGAAGCGCAGGAAGTGGGGCTTGATGTGACGAAAGCGGCTGTCCTCTCCGGCAGCGCGTATACGCCAGAACAGGAAGCCGCCGAGGCGACAGGCCCACATCATCACCAGGGTCGCCATCAGTACGCGCGGCAGATCCTCAGGCGTCGCCGTCAACAGCGCTACCAGCGCCAGCAGGATGTAGGTCAGGCTGCCGACCAGGTCGTAGAAGCGCTCGGTCTGCAGGGCAAACGCAGGAATGAAAGCCAGCCACTGAATGCCAAACGCCAGTGCGCCACAGAGTGCAAACACACTGACCCCGGCCACTGTCACGCCGGCCTGGCTGCCGGCCAGCGCCATAGCGGTGGCCAGCGCCACCGCTACCAGGATGCCAATCAGGGGGACCAGGGCGGCCTTCACGGCAGCGCCATAGCCTAACGCTTCACCTGGTAACCCGCCGCCTGACGATCCCAGGTGTCCGCCGTGACGCCGCGTTCACGCAGCTTGAATTTCTGCACCTTGTTGGTGGGCGTATAGGGCAGGCTGTCCACGTATTCCAGATAGCGCGGCACAAAGTAGTGAGGGGCATTCTCGGCAATAAAGTTGCACAGGTGCTCGGGCTGGAGGGTCTCCCCCGCTTTCAGCACCACCGCCAGCTTGAGTTCATCCTCGCTGGCAATCTCTGCACTGGGAATACCGTAGGCGGCCACGTCGCTGACAATCGGATGGCGGCGCACCACGCTCTCCACTTCGAGACTGGAAATATTGCGCCCGGCGAAGCGCACCACGTCTTTCTTGCGATCCACAAAGTACAGGGCGCCGGTATCCGGATCGCGACGGGCCATGTCGCCGGTGAGGAAATAGTCGCCGCGAAATGCCGCAGCAGTGGCCTCGGGGTTCTCAAAATAGCCGTTGAACAGCACGTGGGGCGCCAACGGCCTGATACACATTTCCCCCGCTTCGCCGTCGGCCACCTCGCGGCCGTCCTCGTCGCATAGCCTGAGGTCAATATCCGCCGCGGGATAGCCGAGCGCATGCGCGGGCAGCTCCACCGTGGCCGCCAGCTGGTTGGCGATCAACTGGCACTCACTCATACCCAGCCCGGCAGTGAGGATTGTCAGGCCAAAGCGCTGCTCAAAGGGTTCGCGCAGGTCCGGCGGAAACGGCACAATCATGGCTTTGCTCAATCGGGTGTCTGCGTCCCCCTCCGCCTCGGGCTGGTTCCACAGGAAAACGCCCATGGCGCCGATCAGAAACGTCTGGGTGGCCTGGAATTTGGCGATGCGCTCCCAGAATTCTGTCACCGAGAAACGCGCCTCGATAACACAGGGAATACCTTCCAGCAGCGCGCGATACACCGAGGTAATCCAGGCCCCGGTGTTGAACAGCGGCAGCGCGCAGTAGATCACGTCCCCCTCGTGGGAGCTGAACATCGGGCTGGCGCCCTTGTCGATGGCGCGAATCCAGCCGTTGTAGTTCTGCATGACGCCCTTGGATTTGCCGGTGGTGCCGGAGGTCCAGAGAATGGCGCAGGTGTCACCGTAGTCCTGTTCCACCGCCGTATCGATGGGCACCGCCTGCAGCAGCTCGGCATAGCGCAGCCAACCCGGCGCATTGCCCTCACCCACGCAAATCGCGGTACCGTACTGCTTGAAATCTTCCAGTTCTTCCAGCCGCGCCGCCCGTTCCGGGTCCGCCAGCAACACCCGGCAGCGGGAGCGCTCCAGGGTGTCACGCAGCCACTCTCCGCGGTAATCCGTGCTGACGGGTACCCAGATTGCACCCAGCTTGTTCGCCGCCAGGGTCAGCAGTACAAACTCGGGACAGTTGCCCAGGTACAGGCCAACCCGCTCGCCGGCTTTGACGCCAAGCGCGCGCAGGCCACCGGCCAGGTGGTCGGTGAGCCGATCGGCTTCGGCAAAGCTGATGGACTGGCTGTCATTGACGAGAAACGGCGTATCGCCGTTCTCCAGGGCCTGGCGCCGCAGGATGGCCGGAAAAGTGCGTCCGGCGGTATCGCTAAGGTCTAGCCGATTCATGGCTAACCGGGAACCGTTTACTCAAGTCCCAACGCTCCGATGCGTTGGCAGCTTACACGGGGGGCGTTAAGTAAACTGTCCCTAAAACCGCCTACCACCAACGCCAGAGGTGGTTTTCACCCTGGTCGCAGTCGCTGTCGATGGTGGACTGCATGGCGCTGACGTTGTTGGCGGCGAGCTGCTCGCCGAAAGTGGCGCGGCCTTCTTCGTAGCTGGGCTGATCCATCTGGCCCTCAAACAGGGTGATGGGAACCACCTCGTTCCAGGACAGCCACATTGCATTGCGGTCCACCTGGTCAACGGGATACTCGCCCAGGCCTTTCTGGATATAGCCGTGGCAGAAAGATGCCAGGTCACCATCGGTGACATTGCTGGCGCAGCCGCCCAGTGTGGCGGTGGCAGACAGCAGGGCAATGGAAACAATGCGGCGCATGGGCTCACTCCCGTTCTGGTTATGACCCCATTCTAGAGAAAAACTACGGCAATGGAACCGCCTGACTCAGTGACCGCCGCCGGGCGCAATCCTGGTTGTACCTTCGCCTTCTCTCACCAGGCTCCAGGCCACGGCGGAGATCGCCAGACTGGCCGCGCAGATGACGAAAATCAGGTTCTTGTCCTCGGCGCGACTGACGGCCAGGCCCACCGCCAGGCTGGCCAGCAGCTGCGGCAGCACGACCGAGAGATTGAACAAGCCCATGTACAGCCCCATGCGTGATTGCTCGACCTTCTGGGACATGATGGCGAACGGCAGGCTGACAATCGCCGCCCAGCCCACACCGCAAACGGCCATCAACAGGTACAGCGACGTTGCGCTGTGA
The DNA here is from genome assembly GCA_028282105.1 of Halieaceae bacterium. Classification (GTDB taxonomy): domain Bacteria; phylum Pseudomonadota; class Gammaproteobacteria; order Pseudomonadales; family Halieaceae; genus JANQIO01. The sequence continues at coordinate 42,916 of JANQIO010000165.1, forward strand.
CCGAACAGGGTTATGCCCAGGTACCCCAGGGCCATGATGGCAACACAGCACATATGGGTGCGCACCCGGCCGATACGCTCGGTAATCGGCTCCAGCACAAAGGCCGGCAGGATAGCGGCCACGGCGTTCAGCACCAGGAAGCTGATGGAGATCACCCGGCCGGCGTCGACGTCGCTCAAGCCCGGCATTTTCTGCTGCACGTAGGCCAGGGTGTAGATGAACATGGTTTGCACCCCCACCCAACTGAAGGAGTGGGCAGCCAGCACTTTCTGGAAACCGATATGGTCGGTGGCGCCGTCACTGGATTCCCGCTGCAGTAGGGTCGACCCCACCAACCAGGCTGTAAGCAGCAGGCAGACAATCTCGGCGTAGTAGTTATCGACCTCGATATGCGCCAGCCGCAGGGTCAGGGCGTAGAGGTCGTAGACCAGGAATCCCCACAGCGGCCGGATACTGAAAAGGATTTCGCGCCAGCCGCCAGCGGCCTGGACGGCTTCCGCCTCGCCGAGTTCCTCGGGCTCCTGCACGAACAGCGGCGGCAGAATAGAGAACACCAACACCAGCACCACGCCGGCATAGATCAGTACATAGTTGTTCCAAATGGCGCCGATGGCGTAGGCCAATACCCCGAAGCTGCCAGAGATGGTCTGCATCCATGTATAGCCGCGGGTGCGCTCTATGCCCTCCGGCGTCACGTCGGCAATGATCGCTCGAGTGGGATTGAAGCTGACGTTGATGGCGAGATCCAGCGTGAGCGCCACGATCAGGGCGACGCCGAGAATACCTTCCAGACCCAGTCCGCCAGAGATCACATCGATATTGGGCAGGGCCAGCAGCATCAGGCTGGCGAGCACCCCACCGATGAGGATGTACGGCCGGCGCCTGCCACCCCAGAACCAGGTCTTGTCGCTGACCACGCCAATGATCACCTGGCCAAGGATGCCGGCGATAGGCCCCGCCGCCCACACCAGCCCCACGTCGTGAATATCCAGGCCGTACTGGGTGGTGAGGATCCAGCTCAGTGCGGAAATCTGCACCGACAGGGCAAAGCCCATGGCGGTGGCCGGCAGGCTCAACAGGATGTAGAAGGAACGCTTGAGGTCGCGCTGGATCGGCAGCATCAGTGGGCCTCCGCTAGCGGATCGGGTCGGGCGTTTTCCGCGGGGTCCCAGACCCAGTGCAGTGACAGGGCCGCCAGCACCAGGCTGCCCGCGCCGATCGCAAAGGCGGCATCCGCGCGCCCGTCGAACAGTGTGGTGAGCAGCCAGCCCAATAGCCCGGCGGCCAGCAGCTGCGGCAGTACGATAAAGAAATTGAAGATGCCCATGTACACCCCCATCTTCGCCGCCGGCAGCGCCACCGACAAGATGGCGTAGGGCATGGCGAGAATCGAGGTCCAGGCAATGCCCACTCCCAGCATCGACAACAGCAACCACTGGGGGTCGCGGATGACCAGCACCGAGGCGAAGCCGGCAGCGCCCGCCAGCAGGCACAGCGCATGGGCGCCGCGCCGCCCCAGGCGGGCAGCCAGGGGTGGCAGGCAGAAAGCAAACAGGGCGGCGAAGCCGTTGTAAGCAGCGAACAACACGCCCACCCAGTTGGCGCCCTCGTTCCAGGCCGCGGAGCTGGTGTCGCTGGTACCGAAATGGCGCGCGGTGATCGCGGCGGTGGAATAGATCCACATGGCGAACAGCGCGAACCAGGAAAAGAACTGCACCACCGCCAGCTGGCGCATGGTGGCGGGCATGTGCGTGAAGTCACTGGCCAGCTCTGCCAGCATGGGCCGGCCCGACGGCGCCTCCGCGACATGGCCCTCGAAGGCCGCCAGCTGTTCTGGCGGGTATTCGCGGGTGCCAAGCACCGTCCACAGCACGGCGCTAAACAGCGCAGCGCCGCCTATATAGAAGGCATAGCGTACGCTGTCCGGAATCTCCCCGGCCGGCGCGCTGTTGCTGACATCGAACCAGTTCACCAGCATCCAGGGCAGCGCTGAGGCCACCACCGCGCCGGTGCCGATAAAAAAGCTCTGGGTGGCAAAGCCCAGGGCGCGCTGCTCCTCGGGCAGCATATCGCCGACGAAGGCGCGAAACGGCTCCATGGACACATTGATGGAGGCATCCATGATCCACAGCATGCCGGCGGCGAACCACAGCACCGGCGAGTGGGGCATGATGATTAACGCAGCGGTGGTGGCGATGGCGCCAAACAGGAAATAGGGCCGCCGCCGTCCCAGCCGATTCCAGGTGCGGTCGCTGTAGTAGCCGACCAGCGGCTGCACCAGCAGGCCGGTGGCCGGTGCGGCGATCCACAGGATGGGGATGTCGGCGATATCCGCCCCCAGGGTCTGGAAGATGCGGCTGACGTTGGCGTTCTGCAGGGCAAAGCCCATCTGGATGCCGAGGAAACCAAAGCACATGTTCCAGATTTGGCCGAAGCCCAGGCGTGGGCGCCTGCAGGGCTGAGAAACCGTCGCTTGGTCAGTCACTTAGCGTTTTCTTGTCGTTATTTTGCAGGGCATCTTAGGCAGCCGGCGACTTGATCTACAACAGTGAATTCGAATGCGTTGACTGAATACGTATGCAGCCCGTTGCAGGGATTTCAGCTGCCTATCTACAATCTTCGAATACCTATAACACCCATAAAATTGAGGGGATAATAATGAACCGCAACCGCAAGGCCCGATCCGGGTCCAGTCTCTCCGATTGCACGAAACCGATCTCCCACGGCATCAAGCAAAGCCTGCTGGCCACCGCCGTGGCTTCGGCACTGAGCCCTGCCGCCTTTGCCCAGGGCGACCCCACCGAAGGCCGCATGATCGAGGAAGTGATCGTTACCGTTAACCGCGTCGAGGAAAACCTCCAGGACGTGGCCGGCACCGTCCAGAGCTTCTCCTCGGAAGACCTGGAGCGCATCGGCATCGGCAGCGAATTCTCCAACCTGCAGTACGGCGTACCCGGCCTGCAGATCGCCAAACAGGAGGGCAAGCTCGAGATCTTCCTGCGCGGCATTGGCTCCTCGGACTCGGACTTCTCCTCCGACCCGTCGATTGCGGTGCACTACAACGGCGTCTACCTGCCGCGGCCGCGGGGTATCGGCCCGCTGTTCTTTGACAGCCAGCGGGTGGAAGTCAACAAGGGGCCCCAGGGCACCTTGCGCGGCCGGAACGCCACCGGCGGCACCATCAACATCATCTCCAACAAGCCGAACATGGAAGAGCTGGGCGGCTACGTTCAGGGCGGCCTGGGTAACTTCGACAACCAGGAACTTGAGGGTGTCCTCAACGTACCGGTCACCGACAACTTTGCGGTGCGACTGGCCGGCTGGGCCCGCAAGCACGACGGCCTCTATGAAAACGGCTTCGATATCAGCGACAACAACTTCGACACCCCGAGCGCCCAGGACGACAGTGCCTACCGTATCAGCCTGGCTTGGGATATCAGCGACCGCCTGACCGCCAACTTCCAGTACTTCAAGGCGGAGGTGCGCAGCACCGGTGATCCCGGCGCCTTCTCCGGCCGCTCTTTCTCCGCCGGTGAAACCGTGGAAGACCTGGACGATCCCTGGGAGCAGTACTTCCGCACCGAGGGCAACTTCGAGCAGGATGTGGACACCGCCCTGCTGCAACTGACCTGGGATACCGACCTGCTCGGTGGCACCGGTTTCGAGTACAACGGCTCCTACAACAATCTGGAAGCCTACAACCAGAACGCCTCCCGCGAGTGGCAGCTGGGTATGGTGTACCCGGGCTCCGAGGCGGAAGCCGATTTCATCGCTTCCGGCGAGAACCCCCAACGCAACCTGCTGGTCAACGACACCTTCTACCAGGGTGACCACTCGGAGTCGCAAACCCACGAAATCCGCGCCTTCTCAACCGGTGGCGGACGCCTAAGCTGGACCGCTGGCGCCTTCTACTTCCAGGAAGACTTCGAGTACTTCTCCTGGGACGTGGGTAACGGCTTCTGCGGCGACAGTACCGACTTCATCGGCGACGTGCCCTGGGACGGCGGCACCGTCAGTTGCTGGCAGAACGGTCTCGGCGGCGAGAACCGCGGTGACGAATCCGAGGTCGAGTCCTACGCCTTCTACGCGGACGGCACTTTCGACATTACCGACAAGCTGCGGGTCTTCGGTGGTATTCGCTACACCGATGAAGAGAAAACCCAGAAGGATTCCAACGCCCAGTACCAGTTCAACTGGAGCTCGGATTTCTTCTTCAGCCAGCCGGGTATCAACGAACCCAGCGACCTGATCATCGGCGAGAAGGGCTTCCGCCTGAAGGAGCCGGGCGATCGCAGCATCAATGACTTTGCTCCCGGCCTCGGCGGCAAGGCCCTGTTCCAGGACGGCATTGCCAGCTACGGCCTCGGCGACAACTGGGGCCGCACCCTGGACAACTGCCGCGAGGGCATCGATTGCCAGGTCGTGGTGAGCTCCCAGTTCGACCCCAACGGCACTCGCGGGACCATTCGGGCGACCAACGTGGTCGAGGATGACTACGTCGACTGGCGACTGGGCTTTGAGTACGACTTCGACAGCGGTTACAGCTCCGACCTGCAGACCATGTTCTACGGTTCAGTCTCCACCGGCACTCGCTCCGGCGGTATCAACCGACCGCTGATTCTGAGCGAGGACCGCCAGGCCGACGTGATCTGGGATACCGAGGAGTTGATCGTCTACGAAGTGGGCGCCAAGAACACCTTCTTCTGGAACGACCGCGCGGTGCGCCTGAACGGCGCCCTGTTCTACTACGACTACTCCGACTACGTCGCCCAGGTGCTGGTCGATGTGCCGAACCCGACGCCAGAGAATCCCAACGCCACCACCCAGCAGGTGCTGACGGACAACGTGGCGGACGCGGAGATCTGGGGCTTCGAAGTCGAGGGTAATGTCGACCTGCCCTGGGGCCTCAACTTCAATGGTTCATTGCTGTGGCTGGACAGCGAGTTTGACGACTCAGCCATTGTCGACGCCCGCCAGAACGACAACCCGGTGATCAGCGTGGACGGCAACGAGCTGCCCAACGTGTCCGAGTGGAACCTGAACCTGCGCCTGTCACAGGTCATCGACCTGAACTGGAACGACTTCAACAGCTTCGACTGGACCGTGAACGCCGTGTATCGCAGCGAGTACTTCCTGACGGCCTACAACAACAAGGGCTATGCCCTGGACGCCAACGGCAACACCCAGCAGATTCCGCTGGCTGACATGCCGCCGCCCAACAACAACGATGCCCTGTCCAATGTCGGCGGTGCGGCCAACTCGCGGTTCTTCTACGACGAGGTCGACGGCTTCTGGATATTCAACGCCAACATGGGCCTGAACTTCGGCGAGGATGATCGCTTCCGGCTGTCGGCCTGGATCGAGAACATCGACGACGAGGCGTTCTCCACCAAGGGCTTCATCAACAGCTCGGTCAACATTCGCTACCTGAATGCGCCGCGCCAGTACGGCGTGCGCTTCCGGGCCAACTTCTAAGCATGTTCTACCAAGGGGAAACCTGAGTAGAAAAAGCGGGGTGCGGGGCCTACAGGCCCCGCCTATCACTGGCGCTCTGGTGCAAACCCGAGCGCTTTTTTTTGCCCTCTGGCCTGGGTCAAGGCGTGGCAAGCCAGCACGCTTCATCCACGCTACAACAGTTACACAGTCGGGCAGTTCGGCTACCCCGCGTGCTAGACTCAGGCCCATAAAAACGAGGTATCGCGATGGCAATGAAACGCGTACTGATTGTCGGCGGTGGCTCCGCCGGCTGGATCACCGCCGCCTATATGGACGCCGTGTTAAACGCCCCCAACCGGCGGGCGGTGGACATCACCCTGATCGAATCACCGGACGTCGGCCGTATCGGGGTTGGTGAGGCCACCGTACCGAGTCTGCGCGACACCATGCGCACCATCGGCATCGACGAGAAGCGCTTCATGTCGGCCGCCGACGGCAGCTTCAAGCAGGCGATCAAGTTCGTGGACTGGTTGGAGAAGGGCAGCCACTACTACCACCCCTTCGATCGCCGGCCGGCCGGGCGCATGGACCGTACAGGGCTGAGCTGGCTGGCCAGTAACCGTTCCACCCCCTTTGCTTCCACCGTCTCGATCCAGCCAGACCTGTGCGACGACGGCGTGGCGCCGAAAATTCCCGAGCACCCGGACTACCAGGGGCCGCTGTCCTACGCCTATCACGTCGATGCCGAGAAGCTCGCCGACACCCTGCTCGAGGTCGCCACCTCCCGCGGCGTGAAACATATACAGGGCTTTGTCACTGAGGTGGAGCACCACGACAACGGCGATATTTCCGGCGTGGTGACCAAAGACGGCCAGCGCATCGAGGCCGACCTGTTTATCGACTGCACCGGCTTTCTGTCACTGCTGATCGAGAAATCCCTGCAGGTCGGCTTCGTCGACTATTCCCAGTGGCTGCTGTGCGACTCGGCGGTCGCCATGCGCGTGGACTACGACACCTATTACCCCGGCGCTCGCCGCCCCTACACGGTTTCTACCGCCCTCTCCAACGGCTGGGTCTGGGATATCGCCCTCGCCACCCGGCGCGGCACCGGCTACGTCTACTCCAGCCAGTTCCTGGACGACGATGCGGCGGAAGCCGAACTGCGCGCCTTCGAAGGCCCCCACACTGCGGAGCTGCCGGCCCGCCGCCTCAAGTTCCGGGTCGGCCGCCGGGCAGAGCCCTGGCATCGCAACTGCGTGTCTATCGGCCTGTCATCAGGCTTTATTGAGCCGCTGGAATCCACCGGCCTGTTCCTGGTGGAACTGTCGGTGGCGACCCTGTGCGAGTACTTCCCCTTTACCCGCGACATGGGTGGACTGGCGAAGGCCTACAACAAAATCATCGTCGAGCGCTACGAGGAGATTCTCGACTTTATCGTGCTGCACTACTGCCTGACGCGTCGCAATGACTCCGCCTTCTGGCAGGAAGTACAGAAGCCGGAGCGCATTCCCGACCGGCTGCGGGAGCGACTGGAGATGTGGCGTTACAAGTCGCCCTCGTTCTCTGATTTCCACGACACCATCCAGCTGTTCTCTCACCACACCTATGAGTACGTGATGTACGGCATGGATTTCCTGCGCGAGCGGGTCGAGCAGGCTGGCGGGCGCGCCCCCGACACCCGGGTACCGCCCCAGGTCAGCGAGGCCCTGCAGCGCGCCCGCGGTACCCTGATTCCCCACGACGCCTACCTGGAACGCGCCCTGGGCGATGCCTATCGCGTCAATACCACCGACGGAGCGGCCAGCGTCAATGCCTCCTAAGCGTGTCCTGATTGTCGGCGGTGGCTCCGCCGGCTGGATTACAGCGGCCTATATGAATGCCGCTCTCAACCGCGGCGGCCAGGGCCAGCAGCCGGTGGAGATAGCCGTGGTGGAATCCCCCGACGTGCCGCGGGTGGGCGTCGGCGAGGCGACGGTGCCCACCATTCGCCACGTGCTGCAAACCGTGGGCATCGATGAATCAAAGTTCATGCGCGAGGCGGATGCCACCTTCAAGCAGGCCATCAAGTTTGTCGACTGGCACCGCAAGGACGGCAGCGGCTACTACCACCCCTTCGACCGCCGCGGCGCCGGTCCGGTGGACTACAGCGCGCTGGACTGGCTGGGCAGCGACCGCTCGGTGCCCTTCGCCGACACCGTTTCCGTGCAACCACAGCTCTGTGAGATGGGCCTGTCACCGCGCATGCCGGACAGCAAGGATTTCAGCTCACCCATGCCCTACGCCTACCACATGGACGCGGAGAAGTTTGCCGACTGCCTGTGTGAGCACGCTACCGCCCGCGGCGTGGCGCACTACCGGGAAAACGTGGTGGACGTGGAGCAGTCGGAATCGGGCCACATCAGCGCCGTGACCACGGACAGCGGCCGCCGTCTGGAGGCTGACCTGTTTATCGACTGCACTGGCTTCCGCGGCCTGTTGATCGACAAGGTCATGCAGGTGCCGTTCCGGGACTTCAGCGACTATCTGCTGTGCGACCGGGCAGTGGCCATGCGTGTGCCCTATGATGTGCACTACCCCGGCGCCATCAAACCCTATACCACCGCCACAGCGCTTTCCAACGGCTGGGTCTGGGATATCGGCCTGGTGAATCGCCGCGGCACCGGCTACGTCTACTCCGGCGCCTTCCTAGACGACGATGCCGCGGAGGCTGAACTGCGTGCCTTTGAGGGTCCACACACCGAGCAGCTCGAGGCCCGTCGCATTCGTTTCCGGGTCGGCCGCCGTGAAACCTTCTGGGAGAAAAACTGTATTGCCACCGGCCTCGCCGGCGGCTTTATCGAACCGCTGGAATCTACTGGCCTGTATCTGACCGAGTTTGCCGCGGTCACCCTGTCCGAGCACTTCCCTTTTGCCGATGCGATGCAGCCGCTGGCTGACCGCTTCAATCGCATTATCGGCAATCGCTACGACGAAGTGCTCGACTTCGTGAATATGCATTACTGCCTGACCCGGCGCGACGACACGGACTTCTGGCGGGAGGTGCAGCGCGAAGAACGCATCACCGACAACCTCAGGGCCAAGTTCGAGTTCTGGCGCATCAAGCCGCCTTCCGCCTCGGACTTCGACGACCAGTTTCGGCTGTTTTCACACCAGAGCTACGAGTACATCCTCTACGGCATGGACTTCAATGCCGGCGGTCACAGTGAGCGCTTCGGCGCGTCGCGTCCTGCCACCCAGGTGCCGCCCCACGTTGGCAAGGTGGTAGAAGCGGCACGCACACGCCTGCCCCGCCACGAGGCCTGGCTGGCTGCAGAGCACGGTGGTCAGAGCCTCGTTGCCTAAGCGAGAAACAGGAGAAAAAGGGGTCAGAGAAAAAGGGGTCAGAGCCCTTTTTCCCAAAAAAAGGGCTCTGACCCCTTTTTCTCTTATTCCTTTGGGTGTTGCGTGAACGAGCGCTTGCAGGAGCTGTTGATGGCGGCGGCGGACGGTGTTGTCGCCGCCCTGCCGCAGCGCCGGCCATCGCGCTCGGCCCTGCAACACTGCCGGCTGGTGTCTCACCGGGGCGAGCACGACAATCACAGCGTTTATGAGAACACCCTGGCAGCCTTTCGCCTGGCCCGCGATGCCGGCGTATGGGGTATCGAATGCGATATCCACTGGACCCGCGACCTGGTGCCGGTGGTCATACACGACCCGGACGGCGCGCGCGTGTTCGGCGACGCCAGCGTGGTAGCAGCGCTGGACTTCAAGGAGCTGCGCAAGCGCCTGCCGCTGGTACCCAGCCTGGCAGAACTGGTTGACGAGTGTGGCGGCCGCACTCACCTGATGATTGAGATCAAACCGGCCGCCCACCCCGAGCCGAATCGGCAGCGGGAAATCCTGGCGGCTACGCTGGAAACACTGAACGCGGTGCAGGACTACCACTTCCTGGCCCTGGATCCATCGCTGTTTGCACAGGTGAGCTTCGCCCCGCCGGCCAGCTACCTGCCGGTGGCGGAGCTCAATGTGGGGGCGCTGAGTGAACTGGCGCTGGCGCACCACTACGGCGGCCTCACCGGCCACTACCTGCTGCTGGGCCGGCATACGCTCAACGCGCACCACAGCTTCGGCCAGCAGATCGGCACCGGCCATATCGGCTCGCGCAATGCGCTGTACCGGGAGCTGAACCGCGGGGTGGAATGGCTGTTCAGCAACAATGCGGTGGCCATGCAGGGGCTGGTAGACCAGCTGCTGGCGCAGCACTAGCACCCCATCGCTAGCCCGGCATGGCCTCCAGCTCCAGGCCGCGGGTTTCCTTTACATAGCGCAGAACAAAGGCCACCGACACCGCCGCCGACAGGGCATAGAAACCGTAGGCGCCCACCAGGCCGACACTGGCCATGAGGATGGGGAAAGTCATGGTGATGGCAAAGTTGGCGCCCCACTGGCACAGACCGGCCACCGCCAGCGCGGAGCCGCGGAACTGGTTGGGGAACATCTCACCCAGCATCACCCACATCACCGGACCCCAGGAAAAATTGAAGAAGACCACGTAGAGGTTGGCGGCCACCAGGGTGAGGGCACCGGTGCTGTCGCCGAGCACGAGTTTGCCGTTCTGCAGTTCTCCACTGCTGAAGCCGGCTACCATCATGGCCAGGCACAGGGTCATACCCGCCGAACCAATCGCCAGCAGCGGCTTGCGGCCGATGCGATCGATAGTGAGGATGGTGCCGATACAGGCGGCGATGCTGAGTGAGCCGCTGATAATATTGATCAGCAGCGCATCGGACTCAGAAAAGCCTACCGCCTGCCAGAGTACCGCCCCGTAGTAGAACACCACGTTGATGCCCACCAGCTGCTGAAACACCGCCAGGCCGATGCCCACCCAAACCACCGGGCGAATGCGACCGGCATCCGCCAGATCGCGAAACCGCGGCCGGTGATCTTCTGCCAGCGAGGCCCTGATCTCGGCCAGCTTGTCGCCGGCCAGCCGCGCACCGTACAGTCTCGCCAGGGTGAATTCGGCGTCGGCCAGGCGCCGGGCGGCGACCAGGTAGCGCGGGCTCTCGGGAATAAACAGCAGCGCCATCAGGAACAGGCCCGCCGGAATCATCTCCATCCAGAACATCCAGCGCCAGGCTTCAAAGCCTGCCGCCAGCACGCTGGTGGAAGCGCCGGCCACACCGGCAAGGATGTAGTTGCTCACGAAGGACGCCGTCAGGCCGCAGATAATCGCGACCTGCTGCACCGTCGCCAGGCGGCCGCGATAGTGGGCCGGTGCGATTTCGCTGATGTAGGCCGGCGCCATCACGCTGGCGGCGCCCACCGCCAGCCCGCCCAGCACGCGGTACAGCACAAATTCCAGGGAGCCGCCGGCAACCCCCGATCCCCAGGCACTCACCAGGAAGCACAGGGCCGACACCCGCAACAGGCTGCGGCGGCCGAACACCTCCGCCAGGCGGCCTGCAAAAAACGCTCCCGCGGCACAGCCCAGCAACATGGAAGCGACATTGAAGCCCGTGCCGACGCTGTCCGCGTTGAAGGCAATGCGCAGGCCGTCCACCGTGCCGTTGATGACCCCGCTGTCGTAGCCGAACAGGAAACCGCCGATGGTGGCCACGCAGCTCACCAGGATTACCAGCCCGTGATTGATCTCCTCGCCGGCGGTCTCGGCAGCGTTGCCTGGGGTCATGGCGACCTCGATGAGTGAGCGTTTCTTATGGGTGTCAGCACCGCAGCATAGCCACCACCCGGAGCCAGGAACAGAGACAGCGGGTCACCGCTTCTGACCCTGCGCTCCGCCACGGTCATGGCGTAGGGGCGCTCGCGCCAGTGAGCATCCTCGGCATCGCCCCACCACTGCAGGCGATAGTCACAACCCGGCTCGAGGAAGTCGAGTGTAAGTTTCAGTTGCCTGGCTGATTCATCGCTCACAGCGCCGATGAACCAGCGCTCGCCATCCCGTTCACGCCGGGCCAGCACGGCAAAGTCCCCGACCTCCCCGGCCAGCGCCAGGGATTGCTCCCAGTCGGTGGGTACCTGCTTGATGAAACGAAAGGCCTCCGGTCGCTGGCGGTAGTTATCCGGCAGGTCTGCCGCCATGTGCACCGGGCTGTAGAGCACCACATAGGCGGCCAGCTGCCGCGCCAGGGTAGTGGGAATCCGGCTTTCTGCATCAGCACCGTGAGGCATAAGGTCGACAATGCCCGGCGTGAAATCCATGGGGCCCGCCAGCATGCGAGTGAATACCAGGGTCGCCATATGGTCGACCGCGTTGGGCGGTGTCGCCCAGGCGTTGTACTCCTGGCCACGCGCGCCCTCGCGGGTCAGCCAGTTGGGATAGGTGCGGCGCAGTCCGGTGTCCTTGACTGGCTCATGGCTGTTGATGGCAATGCGATGCCGTGCCGCGGTCTCCAGCACGCGGATAAAGTGATTCACGGCGTACTGGCCGTAATGCCATTCCCGGCGCTCAATACCCTGTGTATCGAAGCGCACAAGTTCGCCGGCATCAGCCACATAGCCGGTCTTTACCTGGCTCACGCCCAGCTCACCATAGAGGGCAAAAGCGCCCTCCATCTGCGCCTCGTAGTTGCCGAGGTGGCCCGATGTCTCGTGATGACCCACCAGTCGCACACCGCGCTGGCGGCCGTAGTCAGTCACCCGCTTGATATCGAAATCCCTGTAGGCACGGGTAAAGCTGAACACGGCGCCGTTGGCCAGCCAGTCGCCGTCCCAGCCGGTGTTCCAGCCCTCCACCAGTACACCGTCAAAGCCGTGTTCGGCGGCAAAGTCCATGTACTCGAGGGTGCGCGCTGTGGTCGCGCCGTGGCGGCGGCCACTGCCCCAGGTGTACCTGCCGATATGCATACCCCACCAGATACCGATGTACTTGCCAGGTTCCACCCAGGACACGTCGCCCAGCTTGTTGGGCTCGTTGAGATTGAGGATCAGGTCGGACATCACCAGGCCGGCGGCCTGCTGTGACACCTGGATAGTGCGCCAGGGTGTATGAAAAGCGCCGCGCTTGTGGACCGCGACCCCATCGGCACCCGGCGCCAGGCGCGCGTGCATCATGCCCCAGCGGCCCTGCTGCAGGTACATGCCGGAGTAGTCCAGCAGCGCGGCCTCGTGGATGGCCAGGTGGGTGCCATCATCGAGCCGCACGGTAAACGGCGTATGCGCACGCCCTACTTCGCCCACCGCGGTGGCCCGGTAGGTGTATTCATAGCGATTCCACTCCGCCGCCGGCACCCACCAGGCCGCCGCCTGGTTGTCGAGCTGGAAGCCGGTCAGCTCGCGGGTGATGGCGCGGGCCTGGTCAGCTGCCAGGGGTAGTTCGTAGCGAAACCCCAGGCCGTCGTCGAATACGCGCACTCGCAGCCTGAACGCCCGCGCATCCTCAGCGCCAGCCGCAAATTCCACCAGTAGTTCATTGTGGTGGTCGCGAACCTCGCGGCGCTCGCCCCAGGGTTGTTGCCACTGGCGATCACGGGAGACGCGCTCCGCCGACACCAGCTCCAGTCCGCCGTCCAGTGCCGGCGCATCGCGAAACACCAGCCCCAGGGGCGACTCCCCCACCACTTCACGGCCGCGAAATTCCACCCGGTAGCGCGGCGCGCCCCGCTCACTCCAGACACTGAAACGGATGTGCCCGTCCGGTGACTGCACGGTTTCCCGGGCACTGACAGGCGCTGCATACGTAATCATGAGCGCCAGTAAATAGACAGCACCGGTGATCTTATTCACAATAGCTCTCCGCTAATAAAACCCCTGCATTTACAGGCTTTCGCGCATCGTGAACGAACCTATCATCGTGGCTGACGTCGGCGGCACCAATGGCCGATTTGCCATCGCCCGCTTTCACGCCAACAGCGTCGAACTGGAGCGCAGCGTGAAGTACAGCAACGCCGGCCTGCAGGGCTTTGCCGAGCTGTTGGCCCTCTACCTGGAGGAGCTCGGGGACGCGGCGCCACGCAGCGCCTGCTTCGCCACGGCTGGACCCAACACCGGCCGCGAGGGCCTGCTCACCAATCTCGGCTGGCAGCTCGACGCCGCCGCGCTGGAGGCGCGGTTCGGACTTGAAGAGATCCTGTTCGTCAACGACTTCAAGGCGCTGGCACGGATGGCGCCGGAACTTCCGCCGTCGGACACAGCGCTGGTGCGGGATGCGCCTGGCCAGGCCGGTGCGCCGCTGTCGGTGATTGGGCCCGGTACCGGGCTCGGTGTCGCCCTGGTACTGGATGAACCCAGCGGCCCGCTGACGGTCGGCACCGAGGGCGGGCACATCGGCTTCGCCCCGGGCAACCCACTGGAGGTCGCCCTCTGGCAACACCTGGCGGAGCGCCATGAGTTTGTCTACGCCGAGCTGCTGCTGTCCGGGGACGGACTCTGCCGGCTGCATGACTTCCTGGTGCAGGAACACGGCGACGGCAGTACGGGCCTGAGCGCGGCGGATATCACCACAGCCGCTCTGGAAGGCGATGCCAGCTGCGAGCGCACGGTGATGCAGTTTCTGGGAATTCTCGGCAGCGTGGCCGGTGACGTGGCGCTGTGCCACGGCGCCAGAGGTGGCATCTACCTCGGTGGCGGCATCGTGCGCCGGGTGATTCCGCTGCTGGAGCGCAGCCCGTTCTGCGAGCGTTTCCTGGCCAAGGGCCGCATGCGCGATTACCTGGCGGATATCCCGGTGCGGCTGATCACGGCCGAGCAGGTGGCC
>JANQIO010000226.1 GCA_028282105.1 Halieaceae bacterium
CGCGCGCCGCTCTGGCTGTCGTGCTAGCGATTGCCTCGAGAGTCGCTGTTGCCGCCGTTGCCGCGGCGCGACCGCCGCCGACGGCGGCCGGCGGGGCGATTGCCGCCGCCCTTGTCAGTGGAATTGCCAGTGGAATTGTCAGTGGAATTGTCACCGCCACCCTGGCCGCGACGAGCCTGCTGCGGCCGGCGCTGGCGCTGCTGAGGCCTGCCTTCCGGTACCACGTGATCGGGCTCAAAGCCTTCGATTTCCTCCCGCGGCAGCGGTTTGCGGATCAGGCGCTCGATACCGTGCAACTGCTCGGCTTCATCGGCGCTGACCAGGGAATACGCGTGACCGGCAGCGCCGGCGCGGCCGGTACGGCCAATACGATGGACGTAGTCTTCCGCCACGTTGGGCAGGTCGAAATTGACCACCTGCGGCAGTTGGTCGATATCCAGGCCACGGGCGGCGATATCGGTGGCCACCAGGGCCTGTACCTTGCCGCGCTTGAAACCGTCCAGCGCGCGGGTGCGTGCGCCCTGGCTCTTGTTGCCGTGGATGGCGGCCGCGACGATACCGTCTTTTTCCAGGGTTTTGGTGAGGCGGTTGGCGCCGTGCTTGGTGCGGGTGAATACCAGCACCTGGTGCCACTGTTTATCCTTGACCAGGTGGCTGAGCAGGGCGGGCTTGCGCTTCTTGTCCACCGGGAAAACCCACTGCTTGACGGTATCCGCGGTGCTGTTGGGCGGGGTGACCGAGACTTCCACCGGGTCCAGCATGAAATTGCGAGCCAGCTCGCGGATATCTTTCGAGAAGGTGGCGGAGAACATCAGGGTCTGCCGTTGCCGCGGCAGCAGCCTGATGACTTTGCGGATGTCATGGATGAAGCCCATATCCAGCATGCGGTCGGCTTCATCCAGTACCAGCAGTTCCAACTGGTCGAGCTTTACCGCGCCCTGGCTGTGCAGGTCCAGCAGTCGGCCGGGGGTGGCCACCAGAATCTCCACACCGCGCTTCAAGCGTTCTATTTGCGGGTTGATCTTCACGCCGCCAAACACCACGCAGGAGCGTAGGCCGGAGTGTTTGCCATAGCGACGCACACTGTCCTCGACCTGGGCGGCGAGTTCACGGGTAGGCGTGATCACCAGCGCGCGCACGTGGCCAGGGCGGCCACCATCCTGCAAGCGCTGCAACAGTGGCAGGGTGAAGGCGGCAGTCTTGCCGGTGCCGGTCTGAGCGGCGGCCATGACGTCCTCGCCAGCCAGCACCGGCGGAATGGCGCGGGCCTGGATCGGCGAAGGCTTTTCGTAGCCTTCCTCGGCCACGGCATTGAGCAAGGTCTCGGACAGGCCGAGCTCTGCAAAGGTCGACATAACTCTCTCGTATGGGCGCATCAGTGGAAGATGCCGGCGGGAACTGCTGCCGGCGAGGCAGCGCGCATCATACGGTATTGCCACCGTGATGCAAGCTCAAAGGCTGGTCATTTGGCGGCGGGTTTGAAGCGCTCTCGAAAGCCTTCGAGCTCCAGCGTGAAGGCGTCGGCGGCGTGAAATTCGGCGTCCGTCATGTCGGGCTGTTCGTAGGCCTTGTACCAACTCGCATAGTCCGTGGTATCTCCGGACAGGCGACGGTAGTGGCTGGACCAGGTTTCCACGGTGATGGTGGGTGTGTCGGCTGCCAAATCGAAGTGCATCAACCGGTACCAGCCGTCCCCCAGCCCCCAACCCCGGTCCGGTGCGCCGGCGTCAATAGCCGACTGGCCCCGACCCTGGAAATCTGCCAGTACCTGGTACACCGGGTTGCCATAGCGATTGTCGTCAACCCGCAGGCTCTGGCCGTGGTGGTGGCCGCACAGCACCATGAATATCTGGTCGTAGGCGCTGACCAGCTTGCGCCACAGGGCTTCGGCGTTGTTGTGGTGGTCGGGGTCGCCGAGGGCGAGGTCGATGATGGGAACGCCGCGACGTTCGCCGCGGGCATTCAGGTAGTCGTGGGTGGTGATGATGGTGGGGTAGCCCGGATGGGCCCTGATGACGGATTCAGCCCAATGCAGCACCGGATTGCCCGGGCTCATCTCCAGGGTAATGTGCAGGAATCGGTAGCCGCCGGCTTCGAACACCTGGGCGGCGTTGGCGCCGCCGCGAAAACTGTCCACGTACCAGGGCTGGCCGCGGAAAAACTCGCCGTCGTCACCAAACACGGACCGAAAGTTATCGAGTCCACCCACGTGGATTACGCCGATATCACCTCGCCGCGGATCCCGCTCCTCTTCCGGTATATCGCTGCGCGCCGGGAAACCCGCCACGCTCCAGAAGGCATCGTAGTCGTGGTTGCCCGGCGCCACGCCAAACGGCTTGCCGCTGGCTGCGAGGATGCGATAGGCCTCGATGGCGCCGGGGATTTCAACGCTTTTGGTAAACGGTGTCGGCGCCAGGCCGGCTTGCAGCGGGGTGTCGATGGCGCCTTTGCCGCGGGCGGCGTGGGCCGGGTCCACGGCCAGGCTGCTGTGCTGCCAGACATCGCCGACCGCGGCCACAAACACCACGTCGTCGCGAGCCGCGATGTCCTGCATCTGGGCAATCAACAGCTCCTTGCCATCAAGCACAAAGCCCTGGTCGCGCTGAAGCCGGTAGTCCACATAGTTCTGGGTATCCGGGATTACCGCGATGGTGAAGCGGTCCTCTCGGGTGGCAGCCGGGGGTTCGGTGCCAGCGCAGGCGGCCAGGCACAGCAACAGCAGGCCGGCGAACAGGTGTTTTGAAAAGGTGCTCATGGGCACCATGTTAACCCGCAATTGTGAAAGCTGAAGTCAGCTCGAGTCGCCCGGGTCCGCGGCCCGGTCGCCCCGGGACTTTTCCAGGAAAGGTGGCAGCACCGGCGCGCCGTCGCGGCCAAACATGGAATCGCCATCTGCCAGGGCGGCCGCGAGGCCTGGGCCGATACGGGGAGTCACTTCGCCGGGCTGCAGGCGCTCGCCGCACTCACTGCAGCTCATGGTGGGCTGCATGAGCTGACCGCAGCCGCGATGCACGTACTCCACCGGCGGGCCGTTGCCGTCGTCCGCCCACTCGTTGCCCCACTGGGCCAGGGTCATCAGCACCGGGTAGAGCCCCAGGCCTTTGCGGGTCAGCCGGTATTCGTGGCGCAGCGGGCGTTGTTGGTAGGGGACCCGATTGAACACGCCGGCCTCGACCAGCTTGCCGAGGCGATCCGAGAGCCGGTGACGGCTGATGCCCAACTGGCGCTGGAAATCCTCGAAACGGCGGGTGCCCAGGAAGGCGTCCCGCAACACCAGCAAGGTCCAGCGGTCGCCGACCACGGCCAGACTACGGGCCACGGAACAGACCTGTTGATCGATATCCTGCCAGCGCATAGGGCGGTCTCCCGGGAGATTTCCCACATCTTAGCTTGACAGGTTCCAAAATGGAATCTAGATTAAGTTTCAAAATGAAACTTAATGGCAGAGCCATACTGAGTCCACGGTTGCTCGCCACGGGTCCGCAGCTTCAATAAGCAGCTTCAATATGCAGTTTCAATAAGGAGCAGATCGATGACAGAGTCTCAGGAAGACCAGGCCAAAGTCGCCCTGGTGATGGGCGCCGGCGACGCTATTGGCAGCGCGATAGTGCGGCGTTTCGCGGAGCGCGGGCTTACGGTCTGCGCCGCCCGCCGCAATGGGGAGAAACTCGAGGACCTGGTGCAGGAACTGACCGCCGAGGGCCACAGGGCCCATGGATTCAGTTGCGATGCCCGCAAGGAGGACGCCGTCGAGGCGCTATTTGCGCAAATCGAGGCTGAGGTGGGGCCGCTCGAAGTGGTGGTGTTCAACGTCGGCGCCAATGTGCCGCTGGGCATCCTCGAAACGGATACCCGCAAGTTCTTCAAGATCTGGGAGATGGCCTGCTTCGGCGGCTTCCTGACCGGCCGCGAAGCGGCCCGCTATATGACCCGGCGCGGCCACGGCACCATCATTTTCACCGGCGCCACGGCCAGCGTACGCGGCGCGGCAGGCTTCGGCGCCTTCGCCAGCGCCAAGCACGGTCTGCGCGCCCTGGCCCAGAGCATGGCGCGGGAGTTGGGGCCGCAGAACATCCACGTTGGCCATATCGTGGTCGACGCCGGTGTCGATACCGAATGGGTGAGCAACATGATTCCGGATTTCGACAAGCTGAAGGCCAATGACGGCATCGTCGACCCCTACGACATGGCCGCCAACTACGTCACCCTCTACGACCAGCCGCGTAATAGCTGGACCTTTGAGATGGACGTGCGCCCCTGGATAGAGAACTGGTAATTCATCGCAAGGAACACACTATGACGACAAGCCTGGATTTTTACTTCGATGTGGGCAGCCCCACCGCCTACCTGGCCTGGCAGCGCCTGCGGCAGCTTCGTGAGCAGTACGCGCTGGAGATTCACTTCAAGCCGATACTGCTGGGCGGCGTGTTCAAGGCTACGGAAAACCAATCGCCGGTGGCCAACCCCGCCAAGGGCGCCTACATGGCGACCCAGGATATGCCGCGCTTTGCCGCCCGCTACGGAGTGCCGCTGTCCTTCAATCCGCACTTCCCCGTCAATACGCTGAATCTGCAGCGGGGCGCCATCGCGGCGCAGCGCGCCGGTTGCCTGGAGGAGTATCTGGCAGCGATCTATCCCGCCATGTGGGTAGATGCCAGGGATATGGGCGACGCCGAAGTGGTGCATGGTGTACTGGAGGCGGCCGGGCTGGATGCGGAAGCCCTGCTGGCGGCCACCCAGGACCCCGAGGTGAAAGCGGCGCTGATCAGCAATACCGAAGAAGTGGTCAGTCGCGGGGCCTTTGGTGCGCCTACCATGTACATCGGCGAGGAGATGTTTTTCGGCCAGGACCGCCTGGACTTTGTCGAGGAGCGCCTGAAGGCTGCCTGAGCGGGCGTTAGCGCGCCTGGGCCCCTTCGCGGATGATGGTGACCGGGTAGGGCGGGCCAAAGCCGCGACGCTGGATACCGCGCATCTCCGGCACCATGGCCTGTAGGTCGGCGCGGCGATTGGCCGGCGCCGGGTGGGTGCTCAGGAACTCGGCCGGCCCGGCGCCGCCCACGCTTTCCATTTTTTCCCACAGGGTGACCGCCGCCGCCGGGTTGTAGCCCGCGCGGGCGGCCAGCTCAATGCCGATCTGGTCGGCCTCGGATTCCGAGGCGCGGCTGTTGGGCAACTGGATAGCCAGCTGCGCCGCCAGGGCCGCGCCGGCCAGCGCGGCACCGTGATTCTCCGCCGCCACCCCGGCCGCAACCACGCCGACACTGGTCGCCATGGCCACCGACATGCGCTCAGCGGTGTGGTTGGCCAGGGCATGGGAGATTTCGTGGCCCATGATCTGGGCAAACTCGTCATCGGTGAGTTTGAGCTTCTCAAACAGCCCGGAATACACCGCCATGCGGCCACCCGCCATACACCAGGCGTTCACCGTCCCCGGGCCGTCGATGAGGGCCACGCTCCAGTCCCAGTCACGGGTGTGGGGATACGCCTCCACTGCCACCGCCACCAGCCGGCCGGTGATCACCTGCACCCGGTCAGCCAGCAGCGGGTCATCCAGCAGCTTATCCTCGGCGTCGAGTTGGCGCACGGTGCTGACATAGGCCTTGCGCGACTCCACCACCGCGGACTCGGGCGATACCAGCAGCAATTGCCGGCGGCCGGTGGGACTGGTAGCACAGGCCACCAGCAGGGCGGCCAGCAGCAGGTGGGTGATCACAAGGCGTGGGCGCATTCATACCTCCGCGCAGAACAGTCAGTTTTATAGCGCCACAGGCCGCGAATCTGCAAGCACCGGCACCACATTTTGGACCGCGTTGCGCCAAATCAAGTTTCATGCCGCCGTCCCGGCGTATTCTTGGCGAAAGCCGGCGCCTGTCAGCTCTCAGGAGGCCCGTCGGCGAGTCACGAGAGGACCAGGCCCATGCGACATTTCCTGGGGGTTGACCAGGAGCAGGATGACACCAACGTCGACATCACGCCGATGCTGGATGTGGTGTTCATCATGCTGATTTTCTTCATCGTCACGGCCACCTTCGTGAAGGAATCCGGTATTGAGGTGAACAAGCCGGAAGCGGCCACCGCCGTGGTGGAAGAAAAGGCCAATATCCTGATTACCATCGATGGCAAGAACAAGATCTGGATTGACCGGCGCCAGGTGGATATCCGCTCGGTGCGCTCCATCATCGAGCGCCTGCACGCGGAGAATCCCGAGGGCTCAGTGGTTATCCAGGCGGATACCGAATCCCGCAATGAAACCCTGGTCCAGGTGATGGATGCCTCCCGGCGTGCCGGGGTCTATGAGATCGCGCTGGGTGCCTCGGTAAACTGAGGCGGCCCGCCGGATCACTGGGGCGCCTGCGGTTTCGGCCCCTTTGCGCCAAATCAACTTTCCTCGAACAAAATCGCCTGATTCTTAACGACAGCTCCGGGTGTAAACCGGACTGTCATATTTCTCTGTTCTCCTGAAAAGACCTATAGGTTTGCAGCAGGCACCCTGCTGCTTTGGGGGACTGAAATGAAAGCAAGAATCTGGGCCGCGACGGCCGCGCTGGCGCTGCTGCTGCCCCCTGGCCTGCATGGCCAGGATGCCTTGAAGCAGGTGGAACAGGAAGGTATCGAACGCACGGGTGAGGGCGTTGCCGCTCAGGGGCGCATCGACGACATCAGCAGCCGCTCCCGCGAGTTGCTCGACGAGTACCGGGCCCAGCTCAAGCTGGTGGAGAGCCTGGAAACCTACATCGAGCTGCTGGATGACCAACTCACTGGCCAGGCTGAGGAAATCAGTACCCTGGAGACCTCAGTGACCGAAGTGGCCTCGGTGGAACGCCAGATCCTGCCGCTGATGACCCGCATGATCGACAGTCTCGAGGAATTCGTGACTCTGGACGTGCCCTTCCTGGCCGAAGAGCGCCGCGAGCGGGTGACCAATCTGCGTGCGCTGATGAGCCGCTCTGACGTCACCGTGGCGGAGAAATCCCGCCGGGTGTTCGAGGCCTACCAGATCGAGACCGACTACGGCCGAACTATTGAGGCCTACACCGCCAAGCTGGACGTCAACGGCGCCAGCTTTGACGCCGAATTCCTGCGTATCGGCCGGGTCAACCTCATGTACCGCACGGTGGGCACCGGTGATGTGGGCTACTGGAACTCGGTGGAGCGGCGCTGGGAGCCGCTCAGCAGCACACCCTGGCGGCGGCTGATTGACCGCGGTTTGCAGGTGGCCAGGCAGGAAGTGGCGCCGGAACTGATCTCCGCCGCCCTCAATCCTGCGGGGGTAGAACAGCTATGAAGACGATCCTTGGCACCGTACTGGCACTGGCACTGGCGGGCAGCGCTGTTGTTGCACAGGCCCAGTCCTCCACCGCGATCGACCTGCAGCAGCTACTCAAGGATGTGCAGCAGGGCCGCGCCGCAGACCAGGCAGACAACCAGCGCCGGATTCGTGAATTCCAGGCCGAGCAGGCCCGGCAGCAGCAGTTGCTGGACGACATCACCGCGCGCCGGGAGGCCCTTGAGGCCCGCAGCGCCGAAATGGAATCCCGCTTCGAGAAGAACGAGCTGACCATTGCCGACCTGGAGGATCGCCTGCAGGAGCGCATGGGCGGGTTGAAGGAGTTATTTGGCGTGCTGCAGCAGACCGCCAGCGACGCCCAGGCTCAGTTCTATCTGTCCCTGTCCCAGCTCGAACACCCGGATCGCAACGCTTTCCTGGTGGACTTTGCCGGCCGCATGGGCCAGGCCAACCGCCTGCCGGCGATTTCCGAGATCGAGCGCCTGTGGTTTGAGCTGCAGCGCGAGATGACCGAGTCGGGCCGCATCGTTACCCGGGATATCAACGTGGTGGACGCGGAGGGAATCGAGGAGCCCCAGTCTGTCACCCGCATCGGCCTGTTCAATGTGGTATCCGAAGGCAAGTTCCTGCGCTACGTGCCGGAAACCGGGCGCCTGCTGGAGTTTGCCCGCCAGCCCGGCACCCGTTACATGTCGGGTCCCTCGGATCTGGCCAGCGGCAAGGCCGCCACCTTCCCCTTTGCGGTGGACCCCACTCGCGGCCAGCTGCTGCAAATCCTCACCCAGGCGCCCAACCTGACCGAGCGGGTCGCCCAGGGCGGCGCCATCGGCTACACCATTATCGGCCTGGGCCTTGCCGGCCTGTTGCTGGCGCTGTCGCGGATGGCCATCCTGTTGGTGCGCGGCTTCGCCATCAAAAAGCAGCTGACCGACATGCAGAACCCCAGCGACAAGAATGCTCTGGGCCGTATCCTGATCGCCGCGCGGGCCGATGACGTGCCGGACGCGGAGACGCTGGAACTGCGCATGGGTGAGGCGGTCATGCGCGAGTTGCCGCGCATCAATGCCTATATTCCGATTCTCAAGATCATCGCCGCTGTGGCGCCGCTGATGGGCCTGCTGGGTACGGTGACGGGCATGATCCTCACCTTCCAGGCGATCACCCTGTTCGGCGCCGGCGACCCGCGCCTGATGGCCGGCGGTATCTCCCAGGCCCTGATGACCACGGTGCTGGGCCTGTGTGTGGCGATCCCCATGTTGCTACTGCACAACCTGGTGCAAATGCGTGCCAGGACGATTACCGAGATTCTCCAGAACGAGGCCGTGGGCCAGGTGGCCGAGCGCACCGAGGAGAACCTGGACAATCGCCCGCCCGCGGCGCAGGCGGCCTGAGGCTAGCGCGGCGTGATCGGACTGCTGGACACCTATCTGCCGTGGCTGGTGGACCTGATGGAGCTCGGCGGGCCCATCCTGTCCACCATTCTGTTTATCGCCTTCGCCATCTGGGCCCTGTTGTTTGAACGCATCTACCACTTCTACTTTGCCTACCCGGTGCGGCTGGTACAGGCGGAACGGAAATGGCACGCCCGCGAGGAGCGCACCAGCCTGTTTGCCCAGCAGGCGCGACAGTACAGCATCGATTCGCTGGGCAGCGGGCTGCTGGCGCGCTTTGACCTGCTGGGCACCCTGATCAAGATCTGTCCGCTCCTGGGGCTGTTGGGCACGGTGCTGGGGATGCTGGAGGTTTTTGATGCCCTGGCCACTACCGGTTCCAACAACCCCCGCTCCATGGCGGCCGGCGTGTCCAAGGCTACGGTGTCGACCCTGGCAGGGATGGTGGTGGCAATTGCCGGCCTGCTGGGCAACAGCTTTGCCGAGCGCCGCGCACGGGCCGAGCGGGAACGCTTACCCGGCTATTTCGAATCGGAAGTGAGGGACTAATACCATGCGCCATTTCCTCGGTATGGAGCAGGAGCAGGACGACACCAATGTTGATATCACGCCCATGCTCGACGTGGTGTTCATCATGCTGATCTTTTTCATCGTTACCGCGACCTTCGTTAAGGAGTCCGGCATCGAGGTGAACAAACCCGAGGCGGCGACCGCGGTGGTCGAGGAGAAGGCCAACATCCTGATTGCCATCGACGCCAAGGACAAAATCTGGATCGATCGGCGCCAGGTGGACATCCGCTCGGTGCGCTCGATCATCGAGCGCCTGCATGCGGAGAACCCGAAGGGCACGGTGGTTATCCAGGCCGACAAGGAATCGCGCAACGAAACCCTGGTGCAGGTCATGGATGCGTCACGCCGTGCTGGCGTGTACGAAATTGCGCTGGGCGCCAGCGCCAACTGAATTCGGATAGCTGATTTGTTTGGAGAGCTGCTGTGAAACCCGTCGCTGCCAAGCCCCTGCCACAGGCCGTCGATATCCCGGTGATGGGAAAAGGCCTGGTGGCCGTTGGCGGCATGCTTGTGGGCACCGTGGTCGCACTTGGGCTGGCCTGGTTCATGTCCTTCCTGATCAGCAGTAGCGACCTGGTGCTGGAAGAGAGCGACCGGGTGCGCATGCTCGACTTCGTGCGGGTGAAGCGCAATGAGACCGTGGAACGCAAGGACCGCAAGCCGGAGCGCCCCCAGCCCCAGGAAACGCCGGATGTGCCGCCTACGCCCGATCAGTCCCAGAGCAATGACAGCAACACGGCCCTGGCGGTCAGTGCGCCCACCACTACCGGCGCCGACCTGGGCCTCGAGCAGGGCGGCATTGGTCTTGGCGCCGGTGAAGGTGACTACCTGCCTATCGTCAAGGTGGCGCCGATCTACCCGCGTCGGGCGCTGGCGCGCAGCCTGACCGGCACCTGCACGGTAAAGTACACGGTCACCACCGCCGGCACCGTCAGGGATGTGGAAGTGGTGCCGGAGATGTGCAGTGACGAGATCTTCATGCGCTCCTCGGTGGAGGCCGCCAAGCGCTTCCGCTACAAACCGCGGGTGATCGACGGCGTCGCCGTGGAAGTCAGCGGCGTCTACAACAAGTTCTACTTTGAGGGGAAGCAGGCAGAGTGATTGAGCAGTGCTCTATTTATCCGACGCTCGGGACTGAGCGCACAGTGAGTGAGCAGTGCTCAGTTTACCCGGCGCTCGGGAGCGCAGGCAGAGTGATTGAGCAGTGCTCTATTTATCCGACGCTCGGGAGCGCAGGCCCGGCAATGTGCTGTGCGCCCCCTCTAACCTGCAGGCAGGCAACCAAGCATGTATAGATATTTACTTGCCTTCACACTCCTCATTGCTGCCACCACCTCCCAGGCCAGAGAAGCCGTGGTCGGCATGAACGAACGTGTCCTCAAGCAGATCAACGAGGTGCAGGAGCTGATCGACGCCGAGGACTACGACGGCGCTCTCGACGAGTTGCAGGGTATGAACCGCCGGCGCCTGTCCTCCTATGAAACGGCCCATGTGCTCAATATCGAAGGCTACATCTACTTCCAGCAGGGCGACGCCGCTCGCGCCCAGCAGTCCTATGAGGGCGCTCTGGCCCAGGAGCGCCTGCCCAACTCGATGCTCGCCAACCTGCGTCTGACTCTGGGCCGGCTGGGGCTGATGCAGGAGAACTTCGATTACGCGATCGGTCACCTGCGTGCCTTGCTGACGATCCCGGACCAGGACAAGCCCGCCAACCGGGTACTGCTGGGTAACGCCTATTTCGGCAAGCAGGATTACAGGGCCGCGCTGGGGGAAATCAAGATCGCGCTGGATCGTAGCCGCGCCAAGGGCGACAAACCCCGCGAGAACTGGCTGGGCCTGCTGGCGGCGGTGTACTACGAGCTTGAGGACTTCGATTCCATGCGCGACGTGACCTATGAGCTCGCTGTGACCTACCCGCGCGAGCAGCACTTCATGAACCTGGCAGCCCTCTATGGCCAGCTGGGCGATCAGCAGCGCCAGCTGGCGCTGGTGGAATCGATGATGGAGCAGGGCAGGCTGTCCAGCGAACAGCACCTGAAGCTGATTGCCAATCTGTATATGGCCCAGGATCTGCCCTACAAGGCCGCGGTGCTGCTGGAAGCGGAACTCGACAGCGGACGTATCGAGGCAGACGTACAATCTCTGGAGCTGCTTTCCCAGGCCTGGTATGGCGCGGCGCGGGTCGACAAGGCGATACCGCCGCTGGAGCAAGCCGCGAAACTGGCGGAGGACGGCGAGGTATACGTGCGGGTCGCTCGGCTCTACCTGGATGCCTATGACTGGGAGAACGCTGCCCGTGCCACCCGCGAGGCGCTGCGTAAAGGTGAGCTGCGCGATGAAGGCAATGTCTGGCTGATCCAGGGCATGGCCCTGGCCCGCATGAGCCGCTGGGGCGACGCGGCGGACACCTTCGCCCGGGCCGCCCAGTTCGAAGAGTCAGCCCGCTACGCCGAGCAGTGGATCGCCTACGTCGACAGCGAGCGCGAACGGGAGGCGGCGCTGTAGGTTCCGTTCCCGCTTTCCCCCGTACCGCCAAATCGACTACTCTTCCCGCACAGCGGGAACGCTCCGGCTGACCGCTGATAACAAATCCAACAAGGAGATGCAGACCATGTTAACCGCCCCGATTCGTCGCACCGTGACTGCCAGCCTCGCGCTGCTGCTGGTGCTTGCTGCCGGCGCCCGCGCTGATTCCCACGCCGCAGAGGGCGACGGCCCCAATGTGCGCGCCGCCGCTATCCAGGTGGCCGCGCTGATCGTGGATATCGACCGTGAAACCCGTGAACTGACCCTGCAGACCCCCCACGGCGATTACGTCACCGTCACCGCCAGCGAAGAGATTCAACGCCTGGACGACTTCGAGGTGGGGGACGCCATCGTCGCTACCTATATGACCTCGCTGGCCGGGGAGGTGCGCGAGCCTACCGAGGAAGAGCGCGCCAATCCCTGGCAGGAACTGGACGCAGCCGCCATCGCCGACCTGGATATGCCGCCGGGTGTGGCCGGCATGCGGGTGGTCAAGGCGGTGTGCACTATCGAGGGTATGAACCGGGTGGCCGGCACCGCGATGATTGAAGACCCGCGCGGCAAGTACCACCTGATTGGTGATATTCCCCGCGAGCGCTTCGAAGGCCGCCAGCTCGGCGACACGGTCGTGATGATCTACTCAGAGGCCATGGCCCTGACGCTGGAGAAAGCGGCCCCGTAGTAAAGCATGAGTACCGCATGAGTACCGCCCGCCGCGCTGGACTAGAGCGCGGCGAACTGTTCCGCGCTGGCGTATGAGGTTTGTGTGCCCTTGCCGGTGACGCTGTGCGAGGCGTAGCGAATAGCCAGGCCGATCGCCTTCTCGATATCACCGTCCTGTGACAGGCTGTGGGCGAAGCAGCCGATAAAGGCATCGCCGGCGCCGGTGGTGTCCACCGCATTGACTGCGGGCGCCGAGAAGCGCCCGGTGTCCTCACCGTGCATCCACAGTGCGCCTTTCTCGCCGAGGGTCACTACCAGGTTCTTGAGCCCCTTCTTGAGCAGAATGTCCGCCGCGGCGTGAATCTGCTCCTCGGTCTCCACCGGCATGCCGGTGAGAATCTCCAGTTCAGTTTCGTTAGGCACAAAGAAATCGCACTTGCAGGCGTAGTCCAGGTCCAGGGCAGTGGTGGCCGGCGCCGGATTGAGGATCACCGGGATGCCGCGAGCGTTGCCGAAGTCGATGGCGTGATAGACGGTTTCCAGTGGGATCTCCAACTGCAGGATGATCATGCTGCAGGCGCCGAGCCGGTCCGCGGCGGCATCAATATCTGCTGGCAGCAGGTGCTTGTTGGCGCCGGGAATGATGAGAATGCGGTTCTGCGAGTTTTTGTCCACCCAGATCGGTGCGACGCCGCTGGAGACACCGCTGACTTTTTCGACATGGTCGGTATTGACCCCGAAGGACTGGAAATTGGCGATGGTGTTGTCGGCAAAAGCGTCATCGCCGACCCGCGCCATCATCATCACGTCCGCTCCCAGCAGGGCGGCCGCCACGGCCTGGTTGGCGCCCTTGCCGCCACAGCCCATCTGGAATTCCCTGGCCTCCAGGGTTTCCCCGGCCTTGGGCACCTCGTCGGTGTAGGCGATCAGGTCCACCATGCTCGATCCGATTACGGCGATTTCCATAGTCTCAATCCTGTCTAGTTCGTTGCGTCGGGGGTGGCATCGGGGGTGGCTTCGCTGCCCGGGGTCACATCCCGGTACCTGTCCCAGTTCTGAAGCAGTTCGTCCACGATCACGCTGCCGACGATGTAGGCGTTCTCCAGTGCCGCATCCAGGCCGGCATAGCTGTCGTGTTGCTCCTCGCGCAGGTAATCCGCCGCGCTCTTGCCCGGCGGCGGCATGGTGTAGTTGCTGGCGGTGCGCAGCACCAGCAGGCGGTCCTTGTTGGCCTTGCCGGCCCGATCCAGGTACTCCAGCGACTGGTAGGTGCCGGTATCTTCCATGGCCGAGCTGACAAACTCGCCGGTGCCGTCGCTCCAGTAGTCCACCCAGTCGTTGGCCCAGTCGTTCATCAGGCTGCCGTGCCAGAACGTCATGGCTGCCAGTTGGTCGCCGCGCAGCACGAAGGGGGTGCGCTGGGCGACTTCGTGCTCAACGTACAGGTCGCGGGTGGCGGCCAGGGTGGGGTGGTCGGGCAACGCCATGTCCTTTGTCATATCAAAGGCCCAATCCACCAGCGCCGGGTTGAGCTGGAACACTTCGCCCAGGCTGTAGTCCTTGCGGTCCTTGTCATCCATGCCCTGGCTGAACAGCGGGAAGTAGCCGTGCTCCCAGTCCTCGGGGATTTCCCGGGCGTCGATCTCGTGGGCCAGGTCACCGTCCACCAGGTAGTCCGCCCAGGCCACTGAGCCCAACGAAGCGTCTTCCGGGTCAAAGCCGGAAATGCCGGCCACCAGCCAGTAGCTATTGCGCAGGTCGAAGCGCGGGTCCAGGCCCAGAGCCATAATGCTGGCCGCGGAATGGGCGGTGCCCATGCCGGTAACAATACCCATCACGCCGGTTTTCAGGTTGACGTGAATATCGTGGTGCATATGCGGTGCGGGGAACACGGTGTCCAGCTTGCGCCGCTCGTACCAGCGCTGGAACTCACCGGCGTCGTCGCCGCTGTCTTCGCCGGTCTCAAACATGGTCACGACCACCACTTTGATAGGAATGGGGCTGGCGCCGGTCTTGGGGATGGAGCCCACAGAGTTTTGCGCGGCAGTGTTGGTGTCCAGCTTGGGAGTGGAGAGGCCCTCACGCTCAGCGCAGCCGGCCAGCAGGCCGAGGGTGAGCAGGGGGATGGCGATTGCGCGAAACATGGCTTTCCTCAACGAGAGTAAATAATCAGGCCCAGGCCGATAAAAAACAGCACAAACATGGCGGTAATCAGCGTGTTGGTGCCCTCGGGGGCATCCTTGAACTCTTTCCAGATAAACACGCCCCACATGGCGGCCACCATGGTGGCGCCCTGGCCCAGCCCATAGGAGATGGCGTAGCCGGCGGAACCGGCGGCGATGATATTGAAGCTGAAGCCCACCGCCCAGATGGCGCCGCCGAGAACTCCGACAAGATGTAATCGCGGCGTCCCCTTGCTGAAGTACTCAGCCATGGGGGCGACCTCACCGGACACCGGCTTGTACATCAGCGGCACCAGGAACACGATATTGGAGACCAGCAGGCCGATGGAGAACACCACGCCGGCGGAGTAGGGGGTCATCAGTCCCGCCTCCGGGTTGACGAAATCGAAGGACATGGAGGCCGCCACGAAGCGGTAGAAAAAGCCCATGGCGATACCGCAGACGATGGATATCGCCAGGCCCTTGCCCATGGCCTTGTTGCCGTCGTCGGGCAGGCGCTTGTAGATCAGGGCATCCAGCACGATGGCCAGGGTCACCAGGCCCACCCCGGTGAACAGCAGGGTGGCATCGCCCACCGGCGTGGCCATGTAGTTGGCGATCACGCCGATCACCAGGGCCAGGCCGATGGCCACCGGGAAGGCCACCGCCATGCCGGCGATGTCGATGGCCACCACCAGCAGGATATTGGCGAAGTTGAACAGGGCGCCGCCGATCAGCGCCGAGGTAATGGCCTCGTTGCTGGCCTGGCTGATATCCACGCCGAAGGCCCGGCCGGCTTCCCCCATGCTGCCAATGGTGAAGGCAAACACCAGGGTCAACAGCAGCACCCCCAGGCTGTAGTCCCAGTAGAACAACTGGAACTGCCACTCGGAGCTGGCCAGTTTCTGGGTATTGGCCCAGGAGCCCCAGCACAGCATGGTGATCACGCACATCGCGACAGCGATGGGGTAGGATTCAACGATTAGCATTTCTTGTCCTCTTTATTTCTTGTAGTTGGCTAGAGGGCGCCCCCAGCTTGTCAGCGGCTGGAGCGCTGGCATTCGCTGCCCGGGAGAGCTGAAGCGAGCGCTAAAAAAAAGCCCTGGCGCAAGGACAGGGCTTTCTTGCGGTGCCGTAAGAATATCCCGGCACCGGGTCAGGATAAAGCTACGCGCTGATCAGAAGCTGACCTGCACGCTGCCGCCGCAGACGCGGGGCTCGTTGTCAAAGGCGGTATTGTTGTTGAAGTCGATACCACCCTGGACGTTTTCTTCATCCGTGATGTTGCGGCAGAAGCCGGCCACTTCCCAGTCGTAGTTGCCAGAGGTCTGGCGATAACCTGCGCGCAGGCCACCCTCGAACTGGTCTTCCGTCTGGTACTCAACGGACTCGTACAGGAAGATGTTGGTGTCACCCTGCCAGGCCCAGTCGGTGAAGGCGAAGATCTCGCCCTGGCCCACCGGGTAGCGGAAGCTGGCGGTGAAGCTCAGAGTGGACTCCGGCGCGTTCGGGAAGGGGTTGCCGTCCACGCGTACCCGGGGCTCGCCGTCAACGTCTACGATCGGGTTGGTGACCGTACACTGGCCGGAGCCGCAGGGGGCTACCAGCAGGTTGTTGTCGTCGATCTCGGTATCCACATAGGCGTAGCCCAGGCTGAATTCCATGAACTCATTGGGTGCCACTTCGAAATCGACTTCGAAGCCGGCGCCGGTACCTTCGTCGGCGTTCACCAGCTGGATCAGGTTACCGGTGCCACCCACCGCGGAGAACTGCAGGTCTTCCACCGTGTAGTAGAAGGCCGCCGCGTTGATGCGGGCCCGGTTGTCCCAGAACAGTGACTTGAAACCAATCTCCCAGTTCACGCTGGTCTCGGAGTCCGCCACGGAGGGATCGCCGAAGAAGGCAATGTCACGACCCTGGATAGTCGGGCCGCGGAAGCCGCGTGCCACCTTGCCCCAGACCGTGGTGTTTTCATTCCACCGGTAAGCCAGGCTCAAGTTGCCGGACCACTCCTGGTCGTCCACCTGCACGTCGACCGGTACAAAGACGGTCGGGCCCAGGGGCGCGGTCAGTTCC
The DNA here is from genome assembly GCA_028282105.1 of Halieaceae bacterium. Classification (GTDB taxonomy): domain Bacteria; phylum Pseudomonadota; class Gammaproteobacteria; order Pseudomonadales; family Halieaceae; genus JANQIO01. The sequence goes on from JANQIO010000226.1 coordinate 16,680, forward strand.
TTGTCATCGTCGGTGTAGCGGCCGCCGACAGTCAGCAGCCACTTGTCGGTCAGGTCGTACTCGATCTGGCCGAAGATGGCCCAGTTCTCGTTGCTGTGAGACACCGTGGTCGGGTCAACAAATCCCGGTGCGGTGGTCACATCCAGGTCGGCGTCGAAGTAAAACAGCCCCACCTGCCAGAACAGGCGGTCAGCCTCGTTGGTGGTCAGGCGAATTTCCTGGGTGAACTGCTCGACGTCAGCGTCGTCCTGGGTGTCGGACGGGAACGGGATAAAGCCCGGACCGAACACCAGGTTACCGCCGTCGATGTCGCCGCGGCTGAAGCCGTCAGCTTCTTCATAGGCGGTGATAGAGGTCAGGGTGACTGCACCGAAATCGTAATCCAGGCGCAGTTGGCCGCCAGTGTTGTCGTATTCCTGCGGGTTGCCGCCGCCACCGTCAAAGGACACGGTTTCGCGGTCGTAGTTGTTGTTGAAATCGTCCCGGCCCGTGGTCAGCACGTTGGCGCGGAAGATGGCCGAGGTGCCCTGCAGGTCGCGGTGGTGGGCGCCGACCAGCACGTCCAGGCGCTCGGTGGGCTGCCAGGCCAGGAAGCCCTTGATGGCCTGTTCCTCGATTTCGCCGATGGCGTCGTTCTCGCCGGTGAAATCGTTGTCGATCCAGTCGTCGCGGTTCTGGGTCAGCACCGCGATGCGGCCCTGCACATTGTCCGCCAGGGAGCCGCCGAGGCCGGCCTCGAAGTTGACCGTGCCCAGCTCACCCACGTCCAGCTTGGCGCGGCCGGTGAACTCTTCGGTGGGCTTGTAGGAATCGAACTTCACGATACCGGCGGTGGTGTTGCGGCCGAACAGCGAGCCCTGCGGTCCGCGCAGCACTTCCACGCGCTCGATGTCGAAAATCGGGAAGCTCTTCAGCACCACGTTTTCCTTGACCACATCGTCCATCACCACGTTGACCGGCTGCGAGGCTGCCAGGTCAAAGTCGATGTTGCCGAGGCCGCGGATGTAGAAGCGCGGCGCTACCCGGCCGTTGGATGATTCGACGTACAGGCCCGGTACGCGGGTAGACAGCGCACGGACGTCGGCGCCGCCTTCGAACAGCGAGACAAAGCGCTCGCCTTCCATGGTGGCGATAGAGATAGGTACTTCCAGCGTGTTCTGCTCGCGCTTCTGCGCGGTGACGATCACTTCTTCGAGCTGTGCCTGGGCAAAACTGGCACCACCTGACAGAGTCGCCGCTACCGCCAGCGCAAGGCCTTTCCTGGCCGAAACGTGGGATTTCATTGGTTGTGTCCTCCGGATGGATGTCCCCTGGTGGGGTTTCTTTCAGTTGTTTTGTGCGAGGCGGGCTGGATTGTTGTTAGAGTGTCGACTGCCATCTACACTGTGCCGCCAATTAGGCCAGATCAGCCCATTTACCTGCAAGGCTTGGGCGGTAAAACTGGCAATTTTTGCGATAGATCGCGACAGTTCCCCTCCTCAGGAGCGAATTTCATGGTGATTCGAGCACTTTTACTGCTGTGCGGACTCTGGTCCGGGAGCCTGCTGGCCCAGGAGGCGGCGGATCAGCGGGTGCCGGTCTCGCTGATCGTACGGGGTGATTACGTTCTCACCATGGAATCGGGCCTGCCGGTGCTGGTCGACGGGGCGGTAGCCATCAGCGGCGACCGCATTCTGCGGGTGGGACCCTGGGAGGACATCGAGGCGCGTTTCAGCGCCGAACAGGTGCTGCCCGGCGACGGCCGGATCGTCATGCCGGGCTTGATCAACGGCCATACCCACACCTCCATGGCCCTGTTCCGCGGCATGGTGGACGACCTCGACCTGATGACCTGGCTCAACCAGTACGTGTTCCCCATGGAGGGCCGCTTCGTCACCCCGGAATTCGTGCGTATCGGCACGGAACTGGCCTGCTGGGAGATGATCCAGGGCGGCACCACCAGCTTTGTCGATATGTACTTCTACCCGGACACCATTGCCAGGGTGGTTGACCGCTGCGGCCTGCGCGCCATTGTGGCCGCGCCGCATATCGACTTCCCCAGCCCCGGCTTCAAGGGCTGGGCCGACAGTTTCGCCGCCGCCATCGAATTTGTGGAAGCCTGGCAGGGCCGTCACCCGCGCATCACGCCGGCCTTTGCCCCCCACGCCCCCTACACGGTGGTGCCCGAACACATCGAGGCCACCGCCAAGATGGCAGCCAAACTGGGGGCGCCGGTATCCATGCACATCGCGGAGGCGCCGGCGGAAACCGAGTTCGTGTTCGAGAAGTATGAGACGTCCCCGGTCAAGCACGTGGCGGCCACCGGCCTGTTTGAGCAGTGGCTGATCGGCGCCCACATGATCCAGCTCGACCAGGAGGATATATCCCTGGTGGCGTCCAAAGGCGTCGGCGCGGTCCACAACCCCACCTCCAATATGAAGCTGGGCGCCGGCGTGGCGCCGGTGGCGGACATGATTGCCGCCGGGGTCAAGGTGGGCCTGGGTACGGACGGCGCAGCCTCGAACAACGACCTGGATATGTGGGAGGAGATTCGCCTGGCCGCCCTCGTGCACAAGCTCAAGGCGGCGGATCCCACGGCCATCCCGGCCCCCACGGCCCTGGACATGGCCACCCGCATGGGCGCAGAGGCCATCGGCCTTGGCGACCAGGTGGGTAGATTGTCCGTCGGTATGCAGGCAGACCTGATCCAGGTGGACTTCACGCGGCTGCGGCACGGCCCGCTGTACGACGTCATGTCGCACCTGGTGTACGTGCTCGACAGCCAGGATGTGCGCACCACCGTTGTCGCCGGCCAGGTGCTGATGCGGGAGCGTGAAGTGCTCACACTTGATGAGGACGCATTGCGCAAGGACATCGAGCGGGTGAGGGATGAGATCCGTGCGGCGCTGGCGCCATGACCAGGCCGCCGTCCCTGGTGTTGGCGCTGGTGCTGGCGGGCTTCGCCGCAGGAAGCTCGGCCATGGACGCGGATGAACTGGTGAAAGCCCTGGGCCTGGAGCCCCATGTGGAAGGCGGCTATTTTCGGCGCACCTTCCAGGCCGACCACCGAGATAAGATTCGCATCGAGCAGGGTGAACGCTTCACCATGACCTCGATCTACTACCTGCTGACGGCCGACTCCCGGATCGGTCACTGGCATCTCAACCGCTCGGATATCCTGCACTTCTTCCACCTGGGCGAGCCGGTCACCTATTACCTGATTCACCCCGACGGCCGCCTGGAAACTGTGGTGCTGGGGCCCGACCCCAGCCAGGGTCATCAACTGCAGATGGCGGTCACCGGCGGCACCTGGAAGGCCTCCCACCTGTCGGCGGGACAGTACGGACTGATCAGCGAGGCGGTCTCGCCGGGTTTTGAATACCAAGACATGACCCTGGGGCAGGAGGCGAAACTGCTGCAGGCCTTTCCGGCCCACGCCGAATTGATTCGGCGTTTTTCAAAACACTGAGGGATTGCGGCGCTAGGCCTCGCTTTTGGCAGCGGCAATCCTGTCCAGCATGTCCGCCAGCTCGGGCTTGTTGGCCGCCAATTCGTCTACGCTGAGGCCGTCCAGTTCATGGGGGAACACCAGCCACTGGTCGGTTTCGTGGATGAAGTAGTCGGGTACCCGGCTGGTCTTGTTATTACCCGGCTTGTAGTAGGGCGTGGCGATACGCAGCTCCGGCATGTTTTTCTTGCAGGCATCGCGCAGGTCGAGAATGGTCTGGTCGATGCTGAGGCCAGTGTCGTGCACATCGTCGACAATCAGCAGCGAATCCTCTGACTCCAGCCGACGGATCAGGTAATTGAGCCCGTGTACCTGTACGGTGCGACTGCGCTCGCCGATGCCGGTGTAGCTGGAGGTGCGAATCGCGATGTGGTCTGACTTCACCCCCAGGGTGTCCAGTAGCTCCTGCACAGCAATGCCCACCGGTGCGCCGCCGCGCCAGACACCGACGATGTAGTTGGGGCGGAAGCCGCTCTCGTAAACCTTCCATGCCAGTTCAAAGGAATCCCGCAGCAGCTGGGATGCGCTGATGTAGTGCTTGTCCATGCTCGTGTGTCATCAGGGGTGAAAGACCCAAAGCCTACCACAGCCTTTTCGAGGGACAGTTTACTGATCTCCCGGGAGAGAAAAGTAAACTGTGCCCGAAGCGAACCGAAACTAGTACACTCGCGATTTTCCGCACCGGAGTTTCCATGTCCCAGCAGGACGCTATCCAGGACTCGCCCACCGCCGTGCTGGGTGAGAGCGCCTTCAGCCGTTTCTTTGAACTGCGCATGCATGGCACCGATGCACGCACAGAGATTCTCGCCGGCCTCACCACCTTCGTCACCATGGCTTATATCGTCTTTGTGAACCCGCAGATGATGGCCTCCGCCGGCATGGACCACGGTGCGGCTTTTGTGGCCACCTGCCTGGGCGCGGCGATCGCCTGTTTGTTTATGGGCCTGTACGCCAACTGGCCGGTGGGCCTGGCGCCCGGCATGGGCTTGAACGCGTTTTTTACCTACACCGTGGTCGCCGATATGGGCTACAGCTGGGAGATTGCCCTGGGGGCGGTGTTTGTCGCCGGTGTGCTGTTCGTCATCATGAGCGTGACCCGCATCCGCGGCTGGATGCTGGAGAGCATTCCCATGGATATGCGTATCGCTATGGCAGCGGGGGTGGGTTTGTTCATCGGCTTTATCGGTCTCAAGAATGCCGGCATTGTGGTGGCCAACCCGGCCACGCTTATCACCCTCGGAGACCTGACCCAGCCGGCGCCCATGTTGGCGGGGCTGGGCTTCCTGCTGATGGCGGTGCTGAGCCAGCGGCAGGTGACGGGCGCGCTGATGATCGGCGTGCTGGCCGTGACCCTGGCCGGCATCCCCCTCGGTCTGGTGGAGTACACCGGTGTGGTCGCGGCACCGCCCAGCCTGGCACCTACTTTCCTGAAGCTGGATATCGCCGGCGCCCTGGATGTGGCCATGGTGTCGGTGATCATCGCCTTCCTGTTCGTGAACCTGTTTGACACCGCCGGCACCCTGCTGGGTGTAGCGAGCCGCGCACACCTGGTGGATGAAAACGGCAAGATTCAGAACATGGACCGGGCCCTGAAGGCCGATTCCACTTCCAGTGTCATCGGCGCCTTCCTGGGCTGCGCGCCGGTGACCAGCTACGTGGAATCGGTTGCCGGGGTGGCCGCCGGCGGCCGCACCGGCCTCACCGCGGTGACCGTTGGCGTACTGTTCCTGCTGGCCGTGTTCTTCGCGCCACTGGCTGGCATGGTGCCTGCCTATGCCACCGCCGGCGCGCTGATTTACGTGGCCATGCTGATGATGACCGGCATGGAAAAGCTGGACTGGGCGGACATGAGCGAAGTGGTGCCGGCGCTGTTGATGATTGTGATGATTCCGCTGACCTTCAGCATCGCCAACGGCATCGCCGTGGGCTTTATCAGCTATGTGGTGATCAAGCTAAGTGTCGGGCGGCAGCGTGATGTTTCGCCGGGCGCCTACGTGTTGGCGCTGATCTTCCTCGCCAAGTTCGCCTACCTGTAGGCATGGCTGAACAAACCCTTACCGTTGCTCTGGCCCAGCTGGCCCCGGTCTGGCTGGACCGGGAGGCCACCCTGGCCAAAGTGCTCAGTGCCATCGACGAAGCCGCTGCCGAGGGTGCGGAGCTGGTGTGTTTTGGCGAGAGCCTGGTACCCGGCTACCCCTTCTGGCTGGAGCGCACCGGCGGCGCCGAGTTCGACTCGCCCACCCAAAAGACTCTGCATGCGCGCTACCTCGAGCAGGCCGTGTGCATTGAGGAGGGGCATCTGCAGCCGGTCTGCAAGCGCGCCCGTGAGCGGCGCATTACGGTGATCCTCGGTACGGCGGAGCGCGCGGCGGACCGAGGCGGGCACAGCATTTACTGCGCGCTGGTCTACATCGCTGCGGACGGCACCATCCGTCACGTTCATCGCAAGCTGATGCCAACCTACGAGGAGCGGCTGTGTTGGGCGCCCGGTGACGGCCACGGCCTGCAGGTGCACCGCTGCGGACCCTTCACCGTGGGGGCATTGAATTGCTGGGAGAACTGGATGCCGTTGCCGCGGGCCGCATTGTACGGCCAGGGTGAGAACCTGCACGTGGCGATCTGGCCGGGCTCCGATCGCAATACGGTGGATATCACGCGCTTCCTGGCGCGGGAAGGGCGCTCCTATGTGCTCTCCGTCTCGGGCCTCATGCGCCCCGGCGACGTGCCGCCAGATTTGCCGTCTCGCGAAGCGATTGTGGCCGGCGGCGAGGCGTTTTTCGCCAATGGCGGCTCCTGTATCGCCGGCCCCGACGCCGAGTGGCTGTTGGAGCCACAGGTGGACCGCGAAGGGGTGTTTGTCGCCACCCTGGACTACAGCCGGGTGCTGGAAGAGCGGCAGAACTTCGATCCCGCCGGTCACTACTCGCGCCCGGACGTGACCCGCCTGGAAGTCAACCGGGAACGGCAGGGTACGGTGAAGTTTTCGGACTAAAGATGGGGTCAGAAAAAGCTAAACAAACAGCCCGTCGCTGCCGTAGAAAAAGCGATAGATGCTGCTGATCCAGATGATGCCGGCGATCATCAGCGACAGGAACACCGCCGAAGAACCGAGATCCTTGGCCTGGCCCGCCAGCGGGTGGTGCTCCACGCCAATGCGGTCCACCACCGATTCCAGTGCCGTGTTGATGATTTCCGCCAGCAGCACCAGCCCCACGCTCAGTAGCAACAGCAGTGAGTGGGTGTGGTCTTCACCAATGATGAATGCCAGTGGCGTCATGATTACCGCCAGCCGGACCTCGTGCCGAAACGCCTCTTCGTACTTCCAGGCAGACTGGAAGCCCCACCAGGAGTAGCGGGTCGAGTCCACCAGTTTCTTGAAGCCGGTGGAACCGGGTTTGGACATCATGCCTGCGCACCTTTGTCGTTGGACGGGAGCTGAGCGATTACGCCCGGGTTGCTGTCGTTGTCACTGCGGGCCCGGGCTATGCCAATCAGGCCAAGGCCTAGCATACCGTACAGCAGGTAGTCAGAGCGAAGCTGGATATTGATGTTCAGGTCCTCGGGATCGATGCTCATGGCCACCTGGGCCAGCACCTGCCAGAGGACGTCTATGATCGGGTAGGCCATCAGCAGGCCGCCGGCCTTCGACAGGTCGGCGGGTTTCTCCGGCGCCCCGATGTAGCGCGCCAGCAGCAGGACAGCGAAAGCCAGGTAGGCGTTTTTCAGCCACTGCAGGGCAGCCACCGTTTGCAGTTGCACGGCGGTCGCTGCCAGGCTTTCCTCCACATGATCCAGCGTGGCGCGGTAGTCCTCGACATCCATCAGGCTCACCACCGGATAGGCCAGCAGGCCCAGTGCGTAGATCGCGAGCGCGGTGCGGATCATCCCTGGTCCATCCATTTGTCGATACTGACCGCCTCGTGCTCCATCACCCGGGCGAGGATGGCTTCCGGGCTGTCGCCACACAGCAGTTGTGCGCGGTGTTCCTCGCGCAGGAATCGGTGCGCCACCATGTGGTCGAGCAGTGCGAACAGCGGATCGAAGAAGCCCTCTACATTGAGCACACCGCAGGCCTTGCTGTGGAAGCCCAGCTGGCTCCAGGTCAGCACCTCAATGATCTCTTCCAGGGTGCCGATGCCACCGGGCAGGGCGATAAAACTGTCGGACAGGTGCGCCATCTTCATTTTGCGCTCGTGCATGGAACCCACGGTGTACAGCTCTGTCACGCCGCCGTGGCCCACTTCCTTGTCGAGGATGTCCTTGGGTATCACGCCGATGACTTCCCCGCCGGCCTGCAATGCCGCATCCGCCGCCGCACCCATTAGGCCAACGTGTCCGCCGCCGTACACCAGGCGATGGCCACCTTCGGCGATCAGGGTCCCCATGAGGCGGGCCGCTTCCATGTAGGCGGGGTGGTCGCCGGGGCTGGAACCGCAATAGATGCAGATGGAGCGTTGTGTCATACCGGGTGCCTGCTGGAGGAAAGCGGAGATGGTATACGATAGTTTTTTCCAGGCAACCGGAAGGGCGAGGCCCATGCACGATTGGAACGGTCAGGTAGCGGTGGTCACCGGTGCGGCCAGTGGCATCGGCGCGGGTCTGGCATTGCATGCCCTGGATTTGGGCATGGTGGTTTACGCCGCCGACCTGGACGGCGATGGGCTCAAGGCACTGGGGGATTCCGCCAAGCTGCACTGCAGCGCGCTGGATGTCAGCGACGCCGGGCAGGTGGAATCGCTGGCCGCCAGGGTGTTCGCCGAGCAGGGCAGGGTCAACCTGCTGTTCAACAATGCCGGCGTTTTGCTGGACGGCAAGAGCTGGGAGCGACGCCCGGAAGACTGGCGCTGGCTGCTGGATGTGAATGTGATGGGCGTGGTGCACGGCATCCGCAGTTTTGTACCGCGGATGCTGGCGCAGGGGTCAGCTGGCCGGGTCATCAATACCTCTTCCATCGGAGGATTGCTGGGCGGCTGGCCCTATATGGCGCCCTACCAGGGCAGTAAACACATGGTCACGGCGATCACCGAAACCCTGCACCAGGAACTGTTGCTGGAAACCGCGGAGATCGGCGCTGCTGTGTTGTGCCCCGGGGAGGTCGCCACCGGCATCTGGGCTTCGGAGCGGCACCGGTCGGCAGCAGAGCACAACCAGCTCGGCAGCGATGCCGAGCACGCCCTGCGCAATACCATGGTCGAGCGGGTCAATGCGGGGCAATCGCCGCGGGACTTCGCCGTAGATGTCTTCGCCGGGCTGGCGGCAGGGCGCTTCTGGTTGACCCCGGATACGGGCCTGGCCGAGGGCCTGCGCGGCCGCACCGAAGGCATCCTCGCGGGTGCGCCACCGGCTCCCGCCTTCTCGGAATAAATGCATCCGGCGAGGAGCGTCCGGCGAGGAGCGTCCCGCCAGGAGCGTCGGGAGAGCGCCTGCCCCTAAGACGCGAGCTTCTGCCGCAGACCCAGCGACTGCATGCGCTGCTGGTCTTCATCGCACAGGGGCTGCTCCGCCAGCGCCGCGGCGGTGGCATCGACAATACCCCGCAGCGCTTCCGGCATGACCGGTCGCAGGCTGTAGTAGGTCCAGTTGGCGTCACGCCGTGCGTGCAGCAGGCCGGCGGCTTTCAGGGCGCCGAAGGCCTTGGAGGCAGCGGGCTGGGAAATCTCCAGCGCAGCCACCGCTTCGCAAACACAGACATCGCGATTGCGTAGCAACAGGTTCAGACACCGTAGCCGGGTGTCATTGGAGAGCGCTGAGTAAACGCTCGCCAGGGAGGTATCCTCGCCAAAAGTCATAAGCCTTCATTCCGTTTCTAGAATATGCCACTATTGGAATGTACAATCATTCTTCTGGACGGTGCGAGTGTAAAGTACCGCTTACAAGGGACTACCTTACCTATGGGACTGTTTGAACGCTACCTCTCGGTGTGGGTCGGCTTGTGCATCGCCGCGGGCGTAGTGCTCGGCAACCTGTTCCCGCCCCTGTTCCAGGCCATTGCCGCGCTGGAATTTGCCCACGTCAACCTGGTGGTGGCGGTGCTCATCTGGGTGATGATTTACCCGATGATGGTGCAGGTAGACTTTGCCGCCATTGGCGATATCGGCAGCAAGCCCCGGGGTCTGGTACTGACGCTGGTGGTCAACTGGCTGATCAAGCCGTTCACCATGGCGGCCCTGGGCTGGCTGTTCTTCCGCGTGGTGTTCGTCGATCTGGTGGATCCTCAAAGCGCCAATGAGTACATCGCCGGCATGATCCTGCTGGGGGTGGCCCCCTGTACTGCGATGGTGTTCGTATGGAGCCAGCTCACCGAGGGTGACGCCAATTACACGCTGGTGCAGGTCTCTGTTAACGACATCATCATGGTGTTTGCTTTCGCGCCGATTGCCGCCTTCCTGCTGGGCGTGAGCGATATCGCGGTGCCCTGGCAGACACTGCTGCTATCGGTGGTGCTCTACGTGCTGCTGCCCTTGGTGGCGGGGGCGCTGACCCGCCGGCGGCTGGAGCGCGACAGCAAGGACCACCACGAACTGGCGGACTTCCTGGCGGCGGTAAAGCCCTGGTCGGTGGTGGGCCTGCTGGCGACGGTGGTGCTGCTGTTTGGCTTCCAGGCGGAGAAGATCATCAGCCAGCCGTTGGTGATTGGTCTGATCGCGGTGCCGCTGCTGATCCAGACCTATGGCATTTTTGCGCTGGCTTACGGCGCTGCACAGGCACTGCGGCTGCCACACCGCATTGCCGCACCGGCCTGTATGATTGGCACCAGTAATTTCTTTGAGTTGGCGGTGGCGGTTGCCATTTCCCTGTTCGGGCTCAACTCCGGTGCGGCGTTGGCTACTGTGGTCGGTGTGCTGGTGGAAGTGCCGGTAATGCTGTCGCTGGTGTACCTCGCCAACCGCACCCGGCACTGGTTTCCGGCCTAGCTCTTCGGCATCAGCGCCATCGCCGAGATGACGGACGCTTCGACGCCGGCGCGGATGCTCGGTTCCGGCTCGATCTTGAAGAAGGGCGAATGGTGCCCGGGTGCGCTGTCGAGTTCCGCGGCTGGTGTGCCGCCAACGCTGAAGTAAACGCCTTTTACTCCGAGGCCTTCTTCGACAAAGTAGGCGAAGTCTTCCGCGCCCATGCCTTCCGCCGGTTTGCTGAACAGCACATCGCTACCCATCTGCGCGCGGATTGCCTCTTCCACCAGCATGGCCGTTGCCGTGTCGTTGATGGTCGGCGGCGTGGTTTCCACCGGCGAACGAACGACCTCCGGCATCAGCTCATCGGGCAGGCCGAAAGACCGCGCCACGCCCTCCGTCACGCGGTCGATGCCGTCCAGCAGCTGCATGCGAATTTCCGGGTTATTGGAGCGCACGGTTAGCTGCAGGTGCACACGGTCACTGATGATGTTGTGCTTGAAACCGCCGTTGAAAGCGCCCACGGTGATGACGCCGGACTCCAGCGGTGGAATGGTGCGACTCACCACCGACTGCAGTGTGACGACGATCTGCGAGGCAACCAGCACCGGATCGATGCCCTTGTGAGGTGAGGCGCCGTGGGTGCCAATCCCGCGCACGTAGATATCCACCGAATCCGAACTGGAGGCCACGATGTCCTTGGGCACCTCGATCTTGCCGGAGGGATAGTCCGCCGCCACGTGGAATGCCAGGGCGTAATCGGGTTTCGGGAAGTACTCATACAGGCCTGCCTCGAGCATGGCGCGGGCGCCGGAAATCCGCTCCTCCGCCGGCTGGCCAATCAGCACCAGGGTGCCGGACCACTCATCCCGCCGCTCTGCCATTTGCCGCGCGGTGCCCACCAGGGAAGTGATGTGCACGTCGTGGCCACAGGCGTGCATTACCGGGTATTCCTTGCCGCTGGCATCCACCTGGGTCGCCGTCGAGGCGTACGCCAGGCCACTGTCTTCCTTGACGGGTAGCCCGTCCATGTCGGCGCGGATCATTACTGTGGGGCCTTCGCCGTTTTCGAGTACGGCCACCACGCCAGTACCGCCCACGCCTTCGGTGACGTCATAGCCCAGGGCGAGAATCTCCGCGGCCAGGCGCTTTGAGGTTTCAAACTCGAAGTTGGACAGCTCCGGGTTCTGGTGGAAGTGCACAAATAGCGGGCCCAGGTTTTCCCGATAGTCAGCGGCAATGGCTGAGTGCAGGTCGCTGCCTTCCCGGCTGCCCAGTTTGTCCTGGGCTTCCCCGAGCGTGTCCTGCACCGCGTCAGCGGCTTCGTCCAGTGCTTCCTTGACGTTGCCAGACGCCTCATCAAAGGCTTCGTTGACGTTGCCTGAGGCTTCGTCCAGGGCGTCCTTGACGTCGCTGGAAGCGGCATCGAGCGCTTCACTGATGGTCTCGGAGGCGTCCTCGAGGCGTTGCTCGACAGGCGCGCTGTCGTCCTGGCCGCCACAGGCGGTCAATAGCAGGCTGGCCATCAGGATCACGGCATACGACGATAGTGTTTTCACGGGGCTGTCCTTTTCGATAGATCGTCCGGAGTGTAACAAGCTGCCGGGCCGGCTTCACAGCACCGGGGCTTTTGACTACATTGTTTCGCACAACTTATCGCCACGGAACGCGTCCCCTGACTCAACACGAATACGTTTTTGTCACCATCTCCATTATTCTGGGCCTGGCCATCACTCGCCTGCTGGGCGAGATGGGCGGGCTGATTCGCGCCCACGACCGCATCAAGTTTCACTGGGCCACCGCCCTGTGGGCGAGCTGCATCATGGTGTTCACCCTGCAAATGTGGTGGGTGGGCTGGGAGCTGCGCGACTACCCTGACTGGCGCTTCTTCGACTTTTTTGTGCTGGTGGCGTGTACGGTATTTATCTACGGCGCGGCGGAGCTGTCACTGCCGGTGGAGGACTACGACGTGGCCAGCGACCGGGAGCTGGACTTCCTGCGCCACAGCCAGTCCCTGGGGCGGGTGTCCGCCGGCTCCATGCTCGGCTATTTCCTGCTGGGCCCCTACGTCAATATCTGGATGCTGGGCAACGCCGCCCTGCCGTCAACCGTGGTGGCGGGTATCGGGGCCTCATTGATGGCGCTGCAGCTCGCAAAACCGGCCTGGTTTCAGCCGCTCACGCTGGTGTTCTCCGTCTACGCCGCCACGGTGTTGTACCTGACGGCCTGAGGCCGCAGTTTTCCGGCTTACGATCACAGCGTCTTCGACTGGCGGCCCACGTCTGCTTAGTGGATTTGCTGATATCAGGAATTGGGGAGTTCGCCTGCTTGCGGACTTTTTTAGTATGGTTTCAATTCTGTCTGCTTCCGAATCGAAGCGGACACTGGGTATTCCAACAGTGTGACGATTCTGTACTTCGGGGTATTTTCTGTTGTCAAAAAGGAATGACTGGCTCTTAGACCACCGGCGGGACCTGTATTCTCAATCGGGAGAAGATGGAATTGTTGAGGCGATACTTGAGTTACTGCCAGAGCACGATAACTGGTGCGTAGAGTTCGGTGCCTTGGATGGAAAGTACTTATCAAATAGCCGAAATCTAATTGATAACTGGGGCTACTCAGCGGTACTGATCGAGGCCGAGTATACCTTCTACCAGAAGCTTCAGACTACCTACGCATCTAACGATAAGGTAGTGGCTCTGCATCAGTTCGTTGGCTTCGGCGCGAACGACAACCTCGACGTTATCCTGAGTAGTACACCTATTCCGTCGGATTTTGATCTTCTGTCTATCGATATCGACGGGAACGACTATCACGTCTGGCAGGCGTTTAGCCAGTACCGGCCTAAAGTGGTGATTATTGAATTCAACCCTACGATTCCCTCACATATTCCCTATATTCAGGATGCTGATCCGAAAGTGACCAAGGGCTCTGGGTTGCGTGCAATGGTTGATCTGGGTAATGCGAAGGGGTACTCACTTGTATGCGTAAACAACGTAAACGCGATTTTCGTTGATGCAAAGTACTTCGATTTGTTTGGCATTGAGGACAATAGTCCGGAAGCACTGCGTAGTGATGAAAATCAAATCACTTATCTGATCGTGGGATACGACGGCGAGATAGAGCTGCTCGGTAACCAGAGGCTTCCCTGGCATAGGATGCAAATCCAACAGCAAAAAATACAGATGCTCCCCAGGTTTCTTCGTGCGTTCCCCGGAAACTACTCCTGGTTGCAACAACTCTACTTCGCAGCACTCTTGCTTGTGCGAAACCCCGGAGAGTTCAAGCAACAGTTTCGTACGCGGGTTTTGAAGTCCAATGAAAAGTGAGCCAGTTTGAGCGCCCGTTGAGGCGTAGAGCGGACTCTCAAGCCACCGGAGCCGTTCAACTTGGTATCGCAATTGAGGAGAAAGCCGCCGTTTTGGGCTATGACGCGGGCACGCGCTGGATCTGATTTCGATTTAGAAGAATGATCGTGCGCATGGCGTCTGCCGGACTCACTTCGTGTCAGCTCTCCGCCTCGGTTTCCGCTTCCCGGTAAGAGTCTATCGACGGGCAGGAACAGATCAGGTGGCGGTCACCGTAGACGTTGTCGATGCGGTTAACCGGTGGCCAGTATTTGTTGCCCCTGAGGCTTTCCACCGGGTAGGCGGCGGCTTCGCGGCTGTAGGGGAAGGTCCAGTCGTCGCCGATGATATCGGCCAGGGTGTGCGGCGCGTTGCGCAGCATGCTGCTGTCGGCCTCGGCCTTGCCCTGTTCTACGGCGCGAATCTCCTCGCGAATCGCGATCAGTGCGTCGCAGAAACGGTCCAGTTCGTAGAGGGACTCGCTCTCGGTCGGTTCCACCATCAGCGTTCCCGCCACCGGGAAGGACATGGTCGGGGCGTGGAAGCCGTAGTCCACCAGGCGCTTGGCCACGTCTTCCTCGCTGATACCGCTGGCTTCCTTCAGCGGACGGATGTCGATAATGCATTCGTGGGCCACGCGGCCGTTACGGCCGGTGTAGAGAATCGGGAAGTGGCCCTGCAGGCGGTGGGCAATGTAGTTGGCACCGAGGATAGCCACCTTGCTGGCGTGCTCCAGGCCGGCCGCGCCCATCAACGCAATATAGGCCCAGGAGATCGGCAGGATGGAGGCGCTGCCAAAGGGCGCGCTGGCAATCACGTCCACCACATGGTCGGTGCCTTCATCGCCGTGCAGCGGATGGTTGGGCAGGAAGGGCGCCAGGTGTGCGCCCACGCCGATCGGGCCCATGCCGGGGCCGCCACCGCCGTGGGGAATACAGAAAGTCTTGTGCAGGTTCAGGTGCGAGACATCAGCGCCGAACTTGCCGGGCGCCGCCAGGCCCACCAGTGCGTTCAGGTTGGCGCCATCCACGTACACCTGGCCGCCATGGCCGTGGATGATCTCGCACAGTTCGACGATGCTCTCCTCGAACACCCCGTGGGTGGAGGGGTAGGTGACCATGATGGCGGCCAGCTCAGCGCTGTGACGCTCGGCCTTGGCCCTGAGGTCGTCCATGTCGACGTTGCCGTGGGTGTCGCACTCGACGATCACCACTTTCATGCCTGCCATCGCCGCGCTGGCCGGGTTGGTGCCGTGGGCGGAGCTGGGGATCAGGCAGATGTCACGGTGATGGTCGCCGCGGCTCTCGTGGTAGCGCTTGATGGTCAGCAGGCCAGCGTATTCACCCTGGGCGCCGGCGTTGGGTTGCATGGAGATGGCATCGTAGCCGGTGCACTCCAGCAGCATGTGCTCAAGCTCCTCGAGGAGCTGGCGGTAGCCCAGGGCCTGGTCTTCCGGCGCGAAGGGGTGCATGCGGCCGAACTCCGGCCAGGTCACCGCTACCATCTCGGTGGTGGCATTGAGCTTCATGGTGCAGGAACCCAGCGGGATCATGGCGCGGTTGAGGGCGATGTCCTTGCTTTCCAGGCGCCGCAGGTAGCGCAACATTTCGGTTTCCGAGTGGAAGTCATTGAACAGCGGATGCTGCAGGTAGTCCGCCTCGCGCTGCAGGGCGGCGGGAATGCCGGGCAGCCCGTCCAGCGCCGCGTCCAGGGCATCGATATCAAAATCATGGCCGCCGAAGACGCCGATCAGGGCGGCAAGGTCGTCACGGCTGGTGGTCTCATCGAGGCTGATGCCGAGACGGTCCGCGCCGATGATGCGCAGGTTGTAGCCTGCGGCGACGGCGCGCTCGACGATGTCCGCCTGCTGCTCACCCACACTGAAAGTCAGTGTGTCGAAGTAGTACGCGTTGTCTGCCACAAAGCCCTGCGCTGCCAGTCCGGCCTTGAGGATGCTCGCCATGCGGTGAATGCGCTCGGCGATCCGGCGCAGGCCCACGGGGCCGTGATACATGGCATAGAACGCCGCCATCATTGCCAGCAGGGCCTGAGCGGTGCAGATGTTGCTGGTGGCTTTCTCGCGGCGGATGTGTTGCTCCCGGGTCTGCATGGCCATGCGCAGGGCCTGGTTGCCCAGCCGGTCGATGGACACACCGATAATCCGGCCGGGGGTCGAGCGCTTGTAGGCATCGCGGGTGGCAAAGAAGGCCGCGTGCGGGCCGCCATAGCCCATGGGTACACCGAAGCGCTGGCTGTTGCCCACGACGACATCGGCGCCCATTTCGCCAGGCGCTTTCAGCAACAACAGCGACATGATGTCGGCGCTGACCGCGACCAGGGTCCCGGCATCGTGGGCGCGTTCGATAAACGGCTCCAGGTCGACAACCTCGCCGTGGCTGCCCGGGTACTGCAGCAGCACGCCAAAGGCCTCGGTGGAGCCGGCCAGTTCTTCCGGGTCGCCGACGATCACCTCGATATCCAGCGGCTGGGCGCGGGTCTTCACCACGGCAATGGTTTGCGGGTGGCAGCGGTAGGAGACGATGAAGTTGCGGCTGCGATTCTTCTTGTTGACCCGCTGCAGCAGGGTCATGGCTTCGGCGGCGGCGGTGCCCTCATCCAGCATGGAGGCGTTGGCCAGGTCCATGCCGGTGAGGTCCATGACCATCTGCTGGTAGGTGAGCAGGGCTTCCAGGCGGCCCTGGGAAATCTCCGGCTGGTAAGGGGTGTAGGCGGTGTACCAGCCGGGATTTTCCAGCACATTGCGCTGGATAACGGCAGGCGTGAACGTGTCCGAGTAACCCATGCCGATGCAGGAACGCAGCACCGTGTTCTGGTCGGCAATCTCGCGCAGCCTGGCGAGCACCGCCTGCTCAGTCTGGGGTGCGTTGATGGCCATAGGCTCGCGCCGGCGGATCAGTTCCGGCACGGTATCGTCGATCAGGGCATC
>JANQIO010000016.1 GCA_028282105.1 Halieaceae bacterium
GACAATATCGACCTCGGCAAGCTGGAGGACAACTGGGCCGACATGGAGGAGCCCTATATCTTCCATTTCCCTGACGGCAATGCCGGCGTCACCCGCGCCCTGGTGCACAAGCTGGTACCGGACGCCCTGCCCGGCGACAGCATGGAAGCCCAGGTGCTGGCTCAGCTGGATTACGGCGCCCTGGACCGGCCTGGCGCCGCGACCCGCATTCGTCTCAACAGCACCGCGGTGGACATCCGGCATACCCCGGACCAGTCCGCGGTAGACGTCACCTACGTCAATGCCGGTAACAGCTATAAGGTGCGTGGCAAGCACGTGGTGTACGCGGGCTATCACGCCCTGCTGCCGTCGGTCTGCGAGGGCCTGCCGGACGATCAGGTGACCGCCATCAACAGCGTGACCAAGGTGCCGCTGGTGTATATCAATGTGGCCCTGCGCAACTGGAAGGCGTTCAATGCGCTGGGTATTTACCACGTCGACGTGGCGCAGCCCTCGCTGATGCACTCTTTCGGCATGGACTTCCCGGTCAGCATGGGCGGCTATCAATACGCCCAGTCCCCCGAGCAACCGGTGATCGTGCACGGCACTTATGTACCCGCGGTACCGGAGAGTGGGCTGTCCCCCATCGAGCAACATCGGCTCGGGCGTCGGCAACTCTATGAGATGAGTTTCGCTGATTTTGAAGAGAAGATAGTCGAGCAGATGAGCGGCGCCCTGCAAGGCGGCGGCTTCGACGCCGAGCGCGATATTGCAGCCATCACCGTGAACCGCTGGCCTCACGGCTACGCCTATGAGTACAGCGAGCTGTTTGATGATCTCGACTTCGGCCCGGACTACGGCCCGCACCTCACAGCGCGCCGACGGCTGGGCCGTGTTTCCATCGCCAACTCTGATGCCAGCGCCTACGCCTATGTGAATGGCGCCATAGATGCCGCCGACCGGGCGGTCGACGAGCAGCTCAAACTGTAGGATTTCCCCCAGTTGTATCCCGGCGAATTCGGCGTGCCTGACACCTGCGCGCACTCAAGCCCAAGGCCCGATTCCATGTCGCGGCGGCGAGCATCACCAGCGCCGGCCGGGTGGCAGTGCCGCCTGGCGGCAGGCTGTCTGCTGCTGGGCTCACTGGCCGCCTGCGGCAATGCCTACCGTTCACCGCCACCGGAGCCACCGCCGGACCTCATGGTGTTATACGGTGTCGACCCGGAGTTCAAATCCCTTTACAGCCTGGATACCCGGCTCGGGGTGCATACCCTGGTGGGCTCTCCCGGGCCGGGCAGGCTGGATGCGCCTTCCGCCATGGCTATTCGCCCTGACGACAGCGAGATCTTTGTATACAACAACGCCACCAGCAGCGACGTTCGTCAGTACTGGGGCCTGGTACAACTGGACCGCTGCTCAGGCTTCGCCACGCGCATCGGCCCCAGCGAACAGCCGCGCCTGAGCGTGGACGCCATGGCGTTTTCAGGCGACGGCAAACTCTATGCCTTCGGCCATGGTGCTGCGGCAAGCCAGGCGCCGGGCAGCCTGTACACC
The DNA here is from genome assembly GCA_028282105.1 of Halieaceae bacterium. Classification (GTDB taxonomy): domain Bacteria; phylum Pseudomonadota; class Gammaproteobacteria; order Pseudomonadales; family Halieaceae; genus JANQIO01. Next base: position 1,534 of record JANQIO010000016.1, read on the forward strand.
ATCGACTCCGCTAGCGGGGATTACGCTGAGATTGGCGACGTGAAGGGCAGCGCCCACTACCGCATCTCCGCCGCGGACTTTCACAGCGATGGCGACCTCTACGCTATCGGCACACTGGCAGAAAACCCCGCTGAAGCGGGCGAAGACGCGATTCAGCTGTTGTTGATTATCGATCCGGAGACCGGCCGTCCCAGCATCGTCGGTGAAATCAGCCCGGAGATCGGCTCCATCAGCGCTATCGCTTTCAAGCCCTCCGGCAAGCTGCTGGCCGCTGGCGCCTACCGCAGCGGCGGCAAGGTCCTGTTTGAAATCGATATTGCGACAGCCGCTACCGCCGACCTGCGCCGGGCTACCGTGGCGGCGCGGGGCATGGGCTTCGCCCGACCGCTGCGCTGCTAGAAGACCGGCTGGCAGTTTGTACCAGGCGCCAGCGCCGATTAGCCGGCCTCATCCTCCCAACAGAGAAACACCATGTTGTCAGCCCGGGCGTACATGGCCCTGTGGATATGGTCAGCCTCGCGCTCCCCGCTGGCGATCAACGCCGTGGCCGCATCAGCCTGGGCCCGGTCGCGAAAGTGCATCAGGAAGAAATGGGATTGTGTGCGCAGCTCGTCAGTATCGAGGATGGTGTTGCGGGCGCGGGTGCCCACTGGCCCCACCGCAGCCAGCAGACCTCGCGCGCGCATGTGCTCAGCGTAGGCTGCCAGCGCGGCCTCGAAGTCGGACAACTCAACACCCGCCTTCAGGTCAAAACAGGTAAGCATATTGAACAAGACTGCGTCTCCAACCGTCGGGACCGAAGCCCCGGAGCATTGAAACAATTAACTTTCCGAACATACACGCCCTATAAATCAGGACGCATTATGGCGCCGGCCGCCCTAGCGTTAACCGATGCCACTTAGAGCCTTCAGGAACCCCCATGGCCGCTGATCTCAAAACCCTGCTGCGCAGCCCTGCCATCAACGAATGGAAACTGTTCTGGTGGCTTAGCGTGCCGATGGGGCTGTACATGATCGTCGCGATGCTGCTGCGTGACATGGCCACGGCCGAGGGCGTGTCTGCCATGATCACCAGCTCGGTTCGCTGGTCCATGCCCTGGCTGTACCTGGCTTTCATTGCCTCCTCGCTGGTGGCCCTCGCGCCCGGCGAACCCAGTCGCTGGCTGCTGCGCAATCGCAAAATCATGGGCTTGTGCTTTGCCACGGGCATGGCCTGGCAAATCAGTTTCATCCTCTGGCTGGTGACGCGGCATACCGATTACTACGTGAACGAAGTCTATGTGCTGCGCGACGTGATCGAGGGCCTGGTAGGCTACAGTTTCCTGCTGGCCATGACGGTTACCTCTTTCAAGCGCGGCCGCCAGCTCATCACCCCCCAGGCCCGGCACTGGAAGCTGTTGCACAAGGCCGGCATCTATTTCCTGTGGGCCTACGCCTTCGGCACCTACTGGTACTCGGTGTTCTACTACGACAATCCGGACTGGGTGCACTACCTGTACTACTGGTTGGGCGTGGCAGCGCTGAGCCTGCGCATCGCAGCCTGGGTACGCAAGCAAACCGCCGGTGAAAACGCGCAACCGGCAATGGCGGCGCTGGGCTCCCTGATGATCCTGCTGGGTGTGATCGGCACCGCTACCGGCTCCCTGTGGCAAAGCCTGGCACACCGTCATCTGGAGGGTGTCGGCTGGGCCATGCCGCTGGAGCTGTACATGCCCTACTGGCCGTTCATCCCCTACCTGCCCATGTTTGCCATGGCAGTGGGTGCCTATCTCCTGACCCGCTCTCGACAGGTGGGGTGAATCAGGAGGCATCCGCCAGCGCCGGTATTTGCTGGCGCAGCCGCAGGTACATAAATCCGTAGATCGCCATAGCGACCAGAGTGACGCCCGCGCACATGAGGAATATGCCTCCGTAGCCAAAACCCATGGCGAGGATGGTCGCGGAGAGATTGGGCCCGATGATCTGGCCCAGCCCCTGTGCGCCAGGCATCAATGCGGCATAGCGGCCTGAGTGATCGACATTGGCCACCGTCGACATCTGGTAAACGTCCACGAACACCCACAGGAAGTTGAAGCTGAACAGACTGATGACCAGCTTGGTATTGTCGATGCCGTTGTACAGCATGCCGACCACCAGCGCCTGGATCAGCAGGGTCAGCAGCAGCGGTCGCGCCAGTCCCCAGCGATTGCTGATCAAGGTGGCCACCAGGCAACCCAGAATGGAACAGAATGAAGTCCACACCAGCACCTGGCTGGTCCATTCCGGCGTCGCCTCGGAAGCCAGGCTCGCCAGCTCGATATAGGTCCAGTAGCCGCCGATATTTACGTAACTGGCGAGAATGGCCGCCAGCACCAGCCAGGGCACCCAGGTGGGCACGTGGCGATGCTCGGTGTGATGGCCGCCACCGGCGTCCTCGATGTCCAGGGCCACATCCAGGGCCTTGTCCAGCGGCCGCGCCGGCAGCCAGGGCAGGAAGCCCAGCCCGAAAATGTAAAGGCCGATGAACACCAGGTAGATTTCGTTCATGCTGAGCTGCGGCAGCACATGCAGCTCTGCCGCCTGGGAAAAGGCAAAGGCAAACAACATCAGGTTGTAAGCTCGCGCAGGTTTTGAGCTTGCCCCCAGGGTTGCGACGGCAACCGCCGTATAAAAACCACTGCCGACACCGGCGACGAAACGCAGCCACAGTACACCCTGGTAGTCGACCACCGTCATGCACAGGGCGTTGGCGCCTATGGCGAGCCCGGCGCCCAGCAGGACGATGCCACGCCGATTCCAGCGGCCGACAATCGCCGCCGTGATGATGGCGCCCAGGGACAGGCCGCCGAGGTCGGCACCCGCCACGCGGCCCACCTGCACCTCAGTGAATCCCAGCTGGGTCACCCAGGCCGTGCTGATCACCGGAATGCCCACCAGCACACCGTAGCCCACCAGGGTCATGTAGAGGGCAAGCACGATGGACTTCCAGCCATCGAACACGGTTTTTTCATGCACCAGTTCGGCGCCGGCGACGGACACTGACATAAGGAATTACCGGTCGGAGAGAATGCGTTTGGCGGCGTTATGTCCCGGCGCACCCGTCACACCACCGCCGGGATGGGCGCCGGAGCCGCACAGGTAGAGGCCGGGCACCGGGGTCGCGTACTGGGCCGCCTCCGGGTGCGGGCGCATGCTGAACAACTGGTCGGGCTCGAGCCGGCCGTGGCAGATGTCACCACGGGTCATACCAAAGGTGCGCTCGATATCCAGTGGTGTCAGGCACTGGGCGTGTTCAAGAATCTCCGGCAGGTTGGGAATGAAGCGCTGCACCCAGGCGAGGATATCGCTGACCACCCGCGGCTTTTCCTGGTCCCACTGCTTGCCGTCGGCGAGGTCGTAGGGCATGTACTTGCACAGCAGGCTCATCACGTGGGTGCCGGTGGCATCGGTGAGGCCGTCGTCCAGGGAGCTCGGCATGATGGCCTCGATGATCGGCGGCGTGGCCGGCACCCCGGCTCGGGAGGACCGGTAGGCCTGCTCGACATGATCCTTGCTTTCGATAATCGTGATGCTGGCGCGGTGCTGGGGGCCAATCTCGGTGCCGGGGATCGCGGCAAACTCCGGCAGGCCCTTCAGGGCCAGGTTCATCCGCAGCGATGCCGACTCCTGGCGGAAGGCGCTGATGTCGCGGGCGAAGTGCTCGGGCAGGTGCTCGGCCCCCAGCATTTTCAGGAAGGTGCGGTTGGGGTCGGTGTTGGCGGCAATCACCGGTGCGCTGACCTCTGAGCCGTCGGCCAGTCGCACGCCGCTGACCTTACCCGCCTCCAGCAGGATCTTCTCGACACCCACGCCGGTGCGAATCTCCACGCCCTTGTCCCGGGCCGAGGCTGCCATAGCCTGGGTAATCGCGCCCATGCCACCACGCACAATACCCCAGGCTCCCTTGCGGCCGTCGATCTCACCGACGGCGTGATGCAGCATCGACAGGCTGGCGCCGGGCTGCTGCAGGGACGCGTAGTTGGCGGGCAGGATATGCGCTGCCACCATCGACTTGACCTTCTCACTCTCGAACCAGCGTTCAATGATGGTGTCCGGCGCGCCAACAAAGAATTGCATCAGGCGCCAGCGCGCGTCCTCATCCAGCTTGTACATATCAAAGCCCAGCTTCGCAGCACTCAGCAGGTCAGTGACACCGCCGCCGGAAAGCCTGGGCGGCGTCTTCAGCCACTGCCTGGCGAGGATATCGCCGACCTTCTCGATGGTCTCGTCAAAGGCCAGGTAGGCGTCATAATCCGTCTGCGAAAACTTCGCGAACTGGGCACGGTCGTGGACCTCATCGCCGTTCAGCAGCAGGTAGTCACCGCTGGAGTCCAGATACAGGGAATTGCCCAGCAGGATCGGCTCGTAACCGTAGCGCTCCAGGCCCAGATCACTCACCACTTCCGGCCGCAGCAGGCTGACCACGTAGCTGGCCAGGGAATTACGGTAACCCGGGTGAAACTCTTCGGTCACCGCGGCGCCGCCGACCACGTCGCGGCGCTCCAGTACGCAGACTTTCATGCCGCCCATGGCGAGGTAGTTGGCGGTGGTGAGGCCGTTGTGGCCGGCACCGATCACGATGGCGTCAAAGCCCTGGTTCATAGTGCAGTTTCCGCTTGGGCCACAGGTGCCGGCGGCGCCCCATAGCGATGTCGAATCACCCGCGCGGCAATCAGGCCGAGCGTGATGTAGATGATGGGCGTGGTGAGGGAGATGATGACCTCGCCGGTGGCCCAGTTGAGCGAGCCGTCCGCCAGTAATTGACCGGTGGCGCGCTGGTAGGGCAGCACATAGAAGTTGAGCATCAACACCGGGATCAGGCAGCCGTAGGCAATCAGGCACCAGGGTGCGAACAGCGTGAGCCGGGTCTTGGCGGCATCGCGGTCTTCCTTTGGTACCTGGTGCAGGCGCCGGCGGTATTCTCTCTCTGCCCCGCTGACCTCGCCACGCGCCGACAGCCAGAGGATGACCGCGATCGCCAGGCCGGCGCCAATGACCACCGGCTGCAACAGGTAGGGCCAGGTGATGAGGCCGGCGTACTCTAATGCTGCCGGGATGACATTGCCGAGGAAGCCCACGGTCATGCCCCAGAACGCTGCCTGGCCGGTGATGCGATCGCTCCACACGCTCATCAGGGCCACCGGGCCCCAGGACGAGGCGAACACCGTGCCGATAAACAGCATCAGCCAGAACACGTTGGGCGGGAAAACAAAGCTCAAGGCCAGGGCAGACAGGCCGGTGGCCCCCATCACCCAGCGGGTGAAGGACAGGCTGCGCTCGTCACCGTGCCCCATGATGTCGTTGCTGACGCTGAAGCCGACCAGCGACAGGAAGGTGGAAGCCGAGGACAGGGCCGCCGCCATAATGCCGGCAATCAACAGCGCGCCCAGGAACTCCGGCACCAGATGGCGGGCCGCCCACAGGATCACGGTTTCCGATGGGGAAATCTCGCTGTTGGCGAGGTTGATCAGGCCGCCCACACCGTAGATGAGAATCTGCATGATGATCACCGCAAAGCAGGCGTAGATCGCCGCCCGCAGCACCACGTGCTCATCCCGCGCCATCAGGTGGCGGCTGGCCTGCCAGGGGCTGACCGCGTAGACGATCCCCCAGGCCATATCGATCACCACCGCCCACACCAGGTAATCCAACGGCGTGGGCCAGTAGGTGTCGGGGCCGACGGTGCCATGCCAACTGGCGATATCGGGTTTACTTTCGAGCCTGGCCATATCACCGATGGCCGCCGATACGCCACCGAACCCGTCCACCACGTAGCCGACAAACAGCACGGTGGCGAAAGTAAACAGCAGGAACATCAGGGTGTCGGTGAGGATCACACCGCGGGAGCCGGCGTAGAGGGTGAACAGGGTGTACCCCAGCCAGGTCAGCACCAGGCTCTGCCCGTACGTCAGCGGCATCAACTCCGAGAGCAGGATGGCGGCACCCTGGGTCACAACCAGCAGATAACCGCCCAGACCAAGAATGATGGTAACGCCGGCCACCTTTTGCACCCGTGGGTCGTCAAAGCGCTGGCCGAAGTAGTCTGCCACCGTGGGCGCCCGGGAGCGGCGCAGAAAGGTCCCGAACAGCAAGGCGCCGTAGATATAGCCGATAACGGCGATGCCCGGGAACAGCAGGTAGGGCCCCATCTGCCCGTCGTAGGTAAACCCTGCCTCGCCCAGGAAGATAGAGGTGCTGAACACACTGGCCACCAGGCTGCCGACGATCAGCAGGGTAGGCGCCTGGCGCCCCGCCACGTAGTAGTCATCGAGGTTCCTGATGCCACACCCGGACCAGGTGCCAACTGCTACAAACAGCAGTACGCTCAGCGCCACGGTCCAGGTGTAGATATCCATCAGCAGTGACAGTGGCAGTAATCGTGAATAGCGCCGCTGACGCGGAAGCGCACTGCCCGGCATTCACAGTGTCCCTCAAGCATCTCGCGCCTCCTGTAAACGCCTGATCATACCGCCGCCGCTGCCGACAGGTGTCCCGCCCTATAGGGGTAGAAAGGCGCGCAAGCGGCGGGAGGACCCGGTCACTCCGCGATATTGATCCAGGCCGCTTTCTCCTGGGTGTAGCTGACCACCGATTCCATGCAGCTGTCGCGGGCATTGCCGGACTGCTTGAAACCGCCGAAAGGCAGGGTGAAATCCGCCTCGTCGTAGGTATTCACCCAGACCATGCCCGCGTTCAGATCGCGCACGAAGCGATGCGCCTTGCCGACATCGGCGGTCCAGATACTCGCAGCGAGCCCGTAGGGCGTATCGTTGGCGATCTCCACCGCTTCTTCCGGCCCGTCGACCGGCAGGATGGAGGCCACCGGGCCGAAAATCTCTTCCCGGGCAATGGTCATCTGGTTGTTCACATCGGCGAACAGCGTGGGCTCCACAAAGGCACCGGCCTCCAGTCCCTTGGGCACACCACCACCGAACTCCAGTGAAGCGCCCTCCTCCTGGCCCTTCTCGATGTAACCCAGCACGCGTTTCTGGGCTTCGAAGGTCACCAGCGGGCCCATCATGGTGTCCGGGTCCAACGGGTCACCCACGGTGAATTCCTCGCGCCCCTTCTCCCGGAAGGCCGCTACAAAGTCCTCGTAGATACCACGCTCCACCAGCAGCCGGGAGCCAGCATTGCAGACCTCGCCCTGGTTGGAATAGATACCGTAAATGGCCGCTTCCACCGCCGCATCCAGGTCCGGCAGGTCGTCCAGGAACACCTGCGGCGACTTGCCGCCGGTTTCCAGAGACACGCGCTTCATATTGGACTGGCCGGCATACTGCAACATCAGCTTGCCCACTGCCGTGGAACCGGTGAAGCTGATCTTGTCGACGTCGTTGTGCAGGGCCAGGGCCTTGCCGGCGACTTCACCGAGGCCATTGACCACGTTGAACACTCCCGCCGGACCGCCTGCCTCCACAAACAGCTGCGCCAGCCGCAGGCAGCTCAGCGGCGACTGCTCCGCGGGCTTCAGCACCACGCTGTTACCGGCGGCCAGCGCCGGGGCGAACTTCCAGGCTGCCATGAGCATGGGATAGTTCCAGGGTGAAATGGCGCCGACCACGCCGTAGGGTTCGCGACGCACAAAGTGCAGGGATTCGCTGTCGGTATTGGTCACCCGGCCTTCTATCTTGTCGATACACTCGCCACAGAACTGGATAAAGTCCGCCACGGTGGGCAGGTCGTCTTCCACCATGGCAGTGATGGGCTTGCCCATATCCAGGGTATCCAGCACCGCCAGCGCCCGGCCGTCCTCGCGCACCAGTTCGGCAAAGCGGTACATCACCGCCATGCGGTCGCGCGGCGCCATCCGCGACCAGCTACCGCCTTTGAAACTGGCCCTGGCGGAGGCGACGGCGCGGTCGATATCGTCAGCCGTGCCGGCACTGACGGCGGCAATTACCGCGCCGTCAGCCGGGTTGATGCTCTCGATAACGTCATTGCTGACGACAAAATCGCCGTCCAGAAACAGCCCTGTTGGGGTTGCCGCCAGGGTGTCGGTAGCGGCCTGCTGCCAGTCCGCCCGGGTTAAATCTGCCAGGTTCATGCGTCCTCCTGTTGCTGCATCATTGCAGCCAAGTCTAGATTACCTACAGCGGTCAGGCCCTCAATCACGCCGGCCCGGTCGCTGGCGCTGCGATTCTGGCTCAGCTTGTACTTGCCGCGCACATCGCTCATCTCGATATGAAAACCCACGATGGCCGCAAGCATCTTGTCGATGCGTTCCTCGTCCATCTTGTCCATGGTCCAGGGGCTGGGGAACTTTGCTTCGTGTCGCGCCGTCAGGCGCTCGAGAATATCGCGCTTGTCGGCAGGCTCATCGTGCAGCACCACCGTGCCGCGCACCTGGACGGTCACAAAATTCCAGGTCGGCACCAGCTGCGGGTCGCCATACCAGTTCGGTGAGATGTAACCGTGGGGCCCATTAAAAACCACCAGCACTTCCCCGTTAGCTGCCATGTCGGCGAGCTGGGGGTTGGGCCTGGCCAGGTGCCCCCAGAGCCGGTCCGCAGCCGGCTGTCTCAGCAGAGGTACCTGATTGGCCATCAGCCCGCCAGGGCCGGAGGTCACCAGGGTGCCCACCGCTGCTGCGTCGATAAAGGCCAGCAAGTCTTCGCGATGGTCGTGGGAAAATTGTCTGGGAACGTACATGCTGGCCAGCTAAAGAGCAAAAAACCAGTATATACGCCGCGCGGAACCAGCATGTACCCAATATCGGGGACGCCGCGAACGCTGGGCTTGCAGACAGGCTAAGGCATCGCGGGGCGAGCGCCCCAACGGCTGGAGAAACCTGGCTGGAAGAGGTTCAGGAGGCTGCGGGAGCCGCTACCGAACCGCCCGAGTATTCCACAGCCTGTTCACGCCGGCGCACACGGCGAGTCGTCAGCGGCAGGCACAGGGCGGAAATGCCCAGAGACAGTCCGAGACTCAGCATCGGAACGACCATGGCGTACGCCAGGGTGTGGGCTTCAAGATGACCGCGGACGGTCGGCGTCGTTTTACACAGCTCCACCGCGTGAATGCCAAACAGCGAGTCGCTGGCGCACTCCATATAGGCAGAGATATAGGAAGAATAATGCGCCGCGCCGGTGTTGTGATGCACGAAGGCAATGCCGAAGCACAGCGCAGCCGCCAGCCCCATGCCTAGCCGCACACGGCGGGAAAACACGCCCTGCTGTGCATTGGTACCACGGTGTACCGCTGATTCTTTCGTCGCTTTGCTCATAGTGCTATCCCCGACACCAACCCTGGTGTGTTCAGGGGTTACATTAGCGCCTTATGGCAACAGAGCTTCCTAAACCTCCCGCAGCTGTGAACCGGTTCATGGCCGTATTCGCAAAGCTGTGAATCGGTTCTCACTAATCACCGGAAAGCCGGCCCACCGGGGCCGAATCGCGGAGCAATCAGCGTAACGGCTCAGCCCGGGCTGGACAGTGCCTGCAGGTACCAGTTCACGAAGTCGACACAGAGATGTTCGTAGGCGGGGTTGTAGGGGCCCGGCTCAAAGAAGTGGGAATTCACGCCGGCGCTGTTGCGGGTAATGATGAACTCGTCCTCCAGGGTGGTGTGGTGCCACAGCCAGGTCAGGGCATCGCGGTCATAATCCCTGCCCTCCTCCGCGTCGCCGCGCACAAACCAGACAATCTCCATGTCGGTGGCAGTGATACCGCGGGGCGTGAAGCGATACAGCACGCAGTGATCGGGGTAGTTGAGCATGAAACACAGCGGCCCGAGCTGAAAATCCCCCGCTCCGCCGTCGTAGCCGGTGAACTGCCCCATGAGCGGCGCTACTGGCTGGCCGCCATCGCTGCCGGTCAGGAAGCCGTCGTAGAGTGCGTAGCGGCTGTGGTAGACGTCGGCGCCGAACTCGGTGGAGGCGCTGTAGGCCTGGTAGTGGTTGAGGGTGATACCGTTCACGCCGGTCTGCGCCACGGCCCGGGCCAGCATCGCCTCGGTAAGATCGCTGATGCGGTCCTCGACATCCTGGATGCTGTGCATTTTGGCATAGGCCCGGTGCGCGGTAGCGCAGTGGTAACACTCCAGGTAGTTCTCCAGCGCCAGCTTCCAGTTGGCATCCACCTGGTATACCTGGCTGTGGGCGACTTTGGCGTTTGGCAGATCGTAAGGCCGTAATGCCTCAGCGATGGTATCGAGGGCCGGCTCAAAGTCCGCGGCATCCGCGGCGCAGTTGATAAACACCAGGCCCTGGTAAACGCAGCACCGGGCATGTTTGAGGCCGTAGTCCGCCCTATCAAAGCCCTCCAGGGCCTCCATGGCGCGGGCCGCCTTGAGGCTGCCGTCCAGCTCATAGACCCAGCCGTGGTAGGGGCAGACGAAGGTCTTGCGGTTGCCGTGTTGCTCCTGGCAGACCCGGGCGCCGCGATGGCGACAGATGTTCATCAGGGCGTGAATCTCCCCAGCCTCATCGCGGCAGATGATGATGGCGTCCTCACCCAACTCAAACTGAATGTAGTCGCCCGGCTCCGGAAGCTGGCTGACGTGAGCCGCATAGAGCCAGCCGCGGTAGAGAATTCGCTCCAGCTCCCGCTCGTAGACCCGCTGCGAGCGATAGAAATAGGGGTCCATGGCGTAGCCGGCTTGCTGCTGCTGGGCGGCGATCTTTTCCTCCAGCAGCGCCGGCGAGTCGTCCAGCATGGTCGCGATCTGCTTCATGGCTCAAACAGTGCGCATATACCATTCGTAGTCGAGGTGACTGACCACGGCCTGGAACTGCTGTTGCTCGTCGCGCCGGGTCATTTCGAATAGTCGGGTGAAGTGCTCGCCGAAGTAGGTAGGTACGATGTCACTCGCCAGCCAGTTGTCGAGGGCATGCGGCCAGTCGGTAGCCAGAGTGACTTCCTCGTCCTCCAGAAACTCCCCTTCGGCGACCCAGGTGCCCGGCTCGGGGTGATTCACCAGGCCGTGGTGAATACCGCCAAGCACGGCCGCCAGCACCAGGTAGGGATTGGCGTCGGCGCCAGCTACCCGGTGCTCGATGCGCAGGTTCTTCGCGTCGCTGACCGGGATGCGCAGGGACACATTGCGATGGTTGTAGCCCCAGTTCGGCGATAGCGGCGCGTAGCAGCCGGGCTTGAGACGCCGGTAGGAATTCGCGTTGGGGGCAAACACTGCCTGGCAGTCTTTCATCATCACACCCAGCCCGCCGATGGCGTGACGCAGGCGCGGCCCAATGGGCGGCACCTCGCTGCTGTCCGGATCGACGAAGATATTATTACCGTCCTCGTCGTAGACGCTGATGTGGATATGCAGGCCATTGCCGGGCTGGTCGGCGAAGGGCTTGGCCATAAACGTCGAGCCGATGCCCATGGACGCCGCTACGCCCTTGATCAGGCGCTTGAGCATCACCGCGTGATCGCAGGCGGTGACCACGTCATCGACGTGGTGCAGGTTGATCTCGAACTGTCCCGGGGCAAACTCCAGGTGGGCCGTGGTGGCGGGAATATCCTGCGCCTCACAGGCCAGCCGCACAGCCTCCAGGAAATCGTCGAACTCCGCCATATCCTCCGGGTTGCAGTACTGAGTGCCGTCCTGACCCAGATTGGTGCCGAGGATGCGACCCAGCCGCGGCTGCGGCACGGGGCCGTCGCCATCGGCCAGCAGGTAGAATTCCAGCTCCGTGGCCACCACCACCTTGAGGCCCATCTCGGTGAGCGGCTTGAGCGCATTGGCCAACAGGGTGCGTGAGTTGAAGCCCAGCGGCGCACCATCCAGTTCCGTCCAGTGTGCCAGCACCTGGTGGGTGGCCGATTTCAGCCAGGGAATTGGCGCGAGGGTCTCTACCACCGGCCAGTAGCGCTTGTCCGGGTCGCCGTCGAGGGTGCCCAGCCCCAGCGGCTCGCAGCAGTCGCCCAGCGTATTCATAATCGGTGTGGTGCCGGGTCCGGTCAGGCCCTTTTCGAAAAAGGTGTCGATCTCGGCACGGGGAATGCGCTTGGCGCGCAGGATGCCGTTCATATCCGGCGTGAGAATTTCCAGGCTGGCGAGGTCGGGGTGTTGCTCGAGATAGGCGTCCAGCGTCGTACGTGATGGGTCTGTCATGCTTATTCCTTGTTGGCCCGGTGGACAGCATTCGCATGTGCACGTTGCGCCCGGGTGGCCGCGGTTTCTATTTCTACATCGAATTCTAGGGCTCGCGCCAGCGCCTCGGGCATGCCCATGATTCGGTAGCTGTCGTTGATGGCCTGTTTGCCATATCAGGCCGCAGGTATTTCCTTGGCCTTCGACGCGCTATCAGCAGTGGTCTATAGACAGTTGCCGCTATCCTTGAGCAGCCTATCGTTCAGCACCACCCGGGCATCCAGACCCACGACGCCCCAGGCGCCCACTTTGACCGGATTGATATCCACCTCAACAACGCAATCAGCCAGGGCATGCATCAGTGCCGACAGCCGCGCGGCCATCTCGCAGAAGGCGCTCACATCCGGGCCGTCCGCTTCCGGCGCACCTCCCAATGTCAACGGTGACTCCAGGCCGGCCAATGCACCCCGGGCGGCAGCGGCGTCAAAGGGCGCGGCCAGCAGCACCTGATTGCCTGAGGGCCCTGCGTCCTCAGCTACACCGCCCAGTGCGACCATCGGCCCACACTGGGGATCGCAGTATGCGCCGAGCGTCATTTCCACCCCCGGGGCATCAATCATTGGGGCGACATACGCCTCAGGCCCCAGCCGGCCGGCGAGCTCCTCATAAGCGTTGATCAGATCGTCGGCCGCAGCGATGCTCAGAATTACACCGCCCACATCCAACTTGCGCTCCACGGCTGCGGTTTTCAGCACCACTGGATAATGCAGCTGCTCCGCAACCGATGCCAGTTCTCTGGCGTCGTTTACCAGCATGCCGGCATTCATCGTCAAACCACACTCCAGCAGCAGCGCGGTGGACAGATGCTCGCCCAGACTACCCGAGAGACCTGCCTCCGCAATCTGGGCGCGCAGGTTGTCGACAATCAGGGGAGAGAGTGTCGGCGCGGCCATCAGAGATTCTGTGCAGGCGTGGCCCGGCGCCGGGGCGGGTCGAACACCGGATCCCTGCGCACCCGGCAACGGGATAGCAAGCGGGTCCAGGCCAACTCGCGGTTGTAATAGATTTCTGCATACATCTCGTCATCGTCGCGGCCCCAGGGCATGTTCATAGAGGCCAGTGCGATATTGCTCTTCGCCGTCGGGCACCAGGCCGCGGAGGTGACGTGGCCAATGGTGCGGCCATGCTTGTCGAGGATGAAACTGTGGTTCGCCGGCTTGTTGCCCTCGATATCGAGAATCACGAAGCGATAGCGCGAGCCTTCACGCTGTTCCTTGAGCAGCGCGTTGCGCCCGGTGAACGGCCCCTTGTGGAAATCCACCAGCCAGTCCAGACCCAGCTCGAAGGGGCTGCGAGCGCGGCCATGACGCACCACCTGCTCGGCGGGCACAAAGTCTTCACCGGCCATGATGAAGCCGGCTTCGATACGTGCGATACCCAGCGCCTCGGAGCCCACGGGTCGAATCAGCAGCTCGCGGCCGGCCGCAAACAGCGCGTCCCACAGGGGTAGCGCCTGTCCGGCGTCGATCCACAGCTCGTAGCCGAGGTCACCGGTGTAGCCGGTACGGGACACCAGCAGTTCAGCCCCGTTAAACGGGAACGTGGCAATACCGAAGGGTTTGAGGTTTTCGATACCCGAGAGGCCCATATTGCGCAGGGTGGCGCAGGAGGTGGGGCCCTGCACTGCCAGGGCGGCTATGTCGGCGGTCTCGTCGGCAATGTCCACGTCGAAGCCCAGCGTCGACCAGTGCAGCCAATCCATGCAGCGCTCCTGGGCGCAGAGCCGGTAGTCTCCGTCGGCCAGGTGAAAGATGGTGCCGTCGTCATGCACCATGCCCTCGTCGGTGCACCACACGGTGTAGCCAACCCGGCCCGGCTTGATCTTGCGGACATCGCGCACCATCACCCGGTTGAGAAAAGCCTCGGAGTCGGGCCCGGTGATGCGGTACTTGGTCATCGGCGACAGGTCGAACACCCCGGTGGCATTGCGCATGGCGAAGTACTCAAGGCCGACTTCTTCGAAGGTATTGGGTGTGGTGTAGCCCGCCCAGGTGTACCAGTCGTTGGTCTGGCACAGGGCCGCCACCCGCGGCGCGAAGGGCGTTGGCATGACCATCCGTTCATCATGTGGTCTCAGGCTCATGCGGCGCGCTCCTTGCCGTTGCTCTGGTGTTTGATAACAGCCTCGGCGGCGTTGCGCCCGGCCAGGCCCATGATGCCACCACCGGGATGGGAGCCGGCGCCGCATAGGAACAGGCCCGGTATCGGGGTGCTGTACTGGTGGGCCCCGGGCATGGGCCGCATCAACAGCGCCTGGTCGAGGGCGATTTCGCCATGGTGCCAATGGCCGCCGGTCATGCCGAATTCTCGCTCGAGATCTACCGGCGTACTCAGCTCGCTTGCCAGCAGTTGCTGACCGATGCCCGGCGCGTATTGCTCGAGTTGGTCAAGAGCGAGCTGCTTGAAGGCTTGTTTGCCGGTGTCCCAGCCCTGCCCGAGGGCGTAGGGTGCAAACTGCACGATTGCCGACAACACGTGCTTGCCCGCTGGAGCCAGGCTGTCGTCGTGCACCGTGGGGATGGAGACTTCCATCACCGGCGCCTGTGAGTACTCGCCGTACTTGGCGTGATTGAAGGCGCGTTCGATGTGATCCATGGTCGGCGCCAGCAGCAGGCGCTCACCGGCCAGGGCCCCATCAAGACCGGTAAACTCTGGCAGCGCATCTAGCGCCAGGTGTAGCTTGGCGGACACACCGCGACTGCGGAAGTTGTGCACCCGGCGGGAGAAGCCGGCATCAAGGCTGGGATGACCCACCAGCTTTTCAAAAGTGGTCTTCGGGTCGGCGTTGGAAATGATGGTATCTGCCAGCAAGGTTTCGCCACTCTCCAGGGTGACGCCGGTGGCTCGGCACCCCTGCATTTCCACCAGCGCCACCTTGCTGTCGCAACGAATCTCTGCGCCAAAGCCACGGGCGGCCGCGGCGAAAGCCTGACCGAGTGCACCCATGCCGCCGCGCACCAGGGCCGGGCCGGTATTGCCCCAGGCATCACCGATGTGGCGGTGCAGGTAGCCGTACACCGTGTTCGGTGAGCGCGGGCCCATGTGGGAACCCAGCACGCCGTCCATAGCCACAGCGGCTTTCAACAGTTCACTGTCAAAGTGCTCATTGGCGACGTCGTAGATGTTGATAAGTCCGACCCGCATCAGGTCCTGCATATCGTCCTTGCCCAGTCGCCGCAGCGACCAACCCAGCTTCAGCAGGGAGAAGGCGTCATCCCAGCTGCGATCCACAAGGGTGGGCTGGCGGCGGCTGAAGAAGCCATCCAGCACCTTGCCGAAACGCTTGTTTTGGGTGTGGAACCTGCCGTAGGCCGCAGCATCGCTGGCGGACACACCGCTGACGCTGGCGCCGTCAATCACCAGATGGGCGCCGTCCTCGGCCAGCGCCACGGTCTTGAGATCGCGGGCGGCATAGGCGAGGCCGTGGCTGGCGAGGCCCAGTTCCCTGGCGATTCCAGGATTGAGCTGGGTCAGCAGGTGAGCGCCGCTGGAGATCCGGAAGCCCGGGTGGAATTCGCGGGTGGCGGCGGCACCGCCGGGCTGGCTGGCCGCCTCCAGTACCAGAACCTTGCGGCCCGCCTTCGCGAGGTAGGCCGCGCACACCAGGCCGTTATGCCCGGCGCCGATGATAATCGTGTCATAGCTGCCTTTATTGAGAGCGTCAGTCATCGAGATAGCCCTCCGGCACGACGTTGGGTTTCTTGAGGTCCATAAGAATCTCCCGGGCGGCATTGGCACCGGGCGCAGCCATCACGCCGCCACCGGGGTGGGTGCCCGACCCGCACATATACATGCCCTGAACCGGGCCGCGGTACTGGGCATAACCGGGGAAAGGCCGGTTGAAGAGCAACTGGTCGAAAGTCAGTTCGCCCTGGAAGATGTTGCCTTCGGTGAGGCCCACTTCGTTATCGATCTCGTTGGGGGTTCGTATCTCCACATCCAGCACCAGGTCCTTGAAGTCCGGGCTGTAGCGAGCAAGCTTGTCCAGCACCGTCTTGCCGAAGGCGTCGCGTTTCTCCGGGGTCCAGGGGCCGTCCGCCAGCGTGGACGGGCAGTACTGCACGAATACCGTCATCATGTGTTTGCCGGGCGCCGCCATGGTGGGATCCACCTGGGTGGGGATGAGCATGTCGAAATAGGGATCCTGCGACCAGGTACCGGCCTTCCAGTCATCGTAGGCCCGCTCCAGCTCGAACAGGCTCTCGCTGGCATGCATGTCTGACACCATCAGCTTCGAGCTTTTCGGCAGGGCCGGGAAAGTGGGCAGGCCGTCCAGGGCGATATTGAGCTTGCCGGAGGAACCGCGAATCTTGAAGTTCTTCGCGCGATGCACCACGTCTGCCGGCAGGTCGCTGGCATCGAAGCATTCCAGGAAAGTGCGTTTTGGGTCGAGGTTGGAGACCACCGTGTCAGCCTGGTACTCAGTGCCATCGGCCAAAGCCACACCGACCGCACGGCCGCCCTTGACGATGACCCGGTGCACATCGGCATCACAGACGATCTCACCGCCAAAGGATTTCAGGCTGCTGGCGAGGGCATCGGCCACCGCCCCCATGCCGCCGCGGGCAAAGCCCCAGGCGCCGACGCTGCCGTCGACATCGCCCATATAGTGATGCAGCAGCACGTAGGCCGTGCCCGGAGAATACACGCCCAGCGCCGTGCCGATGATGCCGCTACCGGCCATGTGCGCCTTGATCAGGTCGGTCTCGAAGTACTCGTCGAGGTAGTCGCCGATGCTCATGGTCCAGAAGCGCAGGGTATCCAGCAGGCCCTCGTTGCCCATATCGGTAAAGGACTCCGCCAGTTCCAGCAGGCCCTTGATGTCGCGGGGCTTGAATGAGGTCGGATCGGGGGGCGTGGTCATCAGGTACTTGCGGATCAGCCGGGTCTGGCGCATTACATTGGCCGAGAAACGGTCGTAGGCATTGGCGTCGCGCACCGAGTGGCGGGCCATCTCCCGATACTGGCGCTCGTGGTCGCCGTAGTTGCCGAAGTAATCGCCGCCCCGGGTAAAGCTCACGCCGCCCTCGTAGGGAATCACCTGCAGGCCGTGGCGTGGCAGCTCAAGGTCGCGGGTGATCTCTGGTCGCAGCAGGCTGCAGACATAGGAGCAGTTGGAGTACTTCCAACCCGTGTGCAGCTCGCGGCTGACGGTGGCGCCGCCGATGTAGGGATTGCGCTCCAGTACCAATACGTCCAGGCCCGCCTTGGCGAGGTAGGCGGCGTTGCAAAGCCCGTTGTGGCCGGCGCCGATGACGATGGCGTCGTACTTCTTCATGCTGCGCTTCCTTTGCCGCCGCGCTGCGCGGCCAGTTTTTCAATCGTGGCATCCACCGCACCCTCGAAGGCCGCCAGGGTATCGTCCAGGCAGGCCTGGTCATGGGCCGCGCAGATAAACCACGGTTCACGGGAATCGGGTTCGACAATCACCCCGCGGTCGTGCAGCTCCGGGGCCATGGCGTCATAGAAGCTGTAGTCGGAGTGCACCCACTCACGGTAGTTGCTGGGCGGAGTCTGCGCCAGGAACAAGCCGCCCATGGAGGGATGGCCAACGAAGCTGTGGGCAATCTCCCGGGCGTCGAGAATACGGCTAATGCCGGCCTGCAGACGGCGGCCATAGTCGGCGACGTCCTCCAGGGCGGAGGTGGTGGCGAGGATCTCCAGGGTTTTCTCGGCGGCGGCAATGCTCACGGAGTGCGCGGTATAGGTGCCGCCGTGTACCACGCCATCGCCGATGTGGCGCATCAGCGCCTCACGGCCAGCCACCACCGAGATCGGGTAACCGTTGGCGATGGCCTTGGCAAAGGTACAGATATCCGCCTCGATGCCCATCAACTCCTGAATACCGCCGCGGGCGACGCGGAAGCCGGTCTTCACCTCGTCGATCACCAGAATCACCTTGTAGCGATCGCAGAGCTCGCGCACCGCATGCATGTACTCGCGGGTGGCAGTGATGGAGCAGCAGTTGCCCATCATCGGCTCAATCAGCAGGGTACCGATGCGATCACCGTGGGCGCGCAGCACGTCCTCCAGCTTCTCGGCGTCGTTCATCGGCACCATGTGGAGATGTTGCCTGACGCTCTCCGGCACGCCGGCACTGTAGGCCACCACTTCGGGATCGCGGCCGCTATCGGGGGTCCAGCCGTCCTCTACCTCGGAATACCACAGCACTGAATCGAACACGCCGTGGTAACCGCCTTCGATCATGATGAAATCGTCCTTGCCGCTGGCGGCGCGGGCCACGCGCAGGGCCGCCATCACGGCCTCGGTACCGGAGTTGCTGTAGCGCACCAGCTCCGCCGCCGGAACCATGTCCGAGATGCGCTGGGCTACGCTGTACTCGCGCTCCGTGGCAAAGGCAAACACGCCGCCGACCTCCATGCCCTCCCGTGCAGCCGCATCGACCTCCGGGTGAGCGTAGCCGAGGATGGCCGGGCCGTAGCCCAGGCGGTAGTCCACGTAGCTGTTGTCGTCGATATCCGTGATGCGCCCGCCCTTGCCCTGTTTGATGTAGATGGTGCGGTCGTCACCCCAGTAACGGAAGTTTGAGGCCACCCCCAGCGGCAGTTGCTGTACGGAGCGGGCGAAGTGGGCATTGGAGCTGGCAAGCTTGCGAGACATGGGCAGATCGACGGGTGCTGAGATTCAGGCAGATTGCCAGCTACCGCATGGCTTGTCCAGTGAATGAATGATCATTCATTCACTGGACACAGACGGACCGCCTGTACTACTGTTGCGCCATGTCCCTGCCAAAAACCCGTAGCAGCTCCTCCAGCACCCGCAGTGCCGCTCCACCCAAGGCCGGTAGCAGCGCCTCGGCAAAGAAACGCCGCGGCGCTGTCGCGCCCAAGACCCGGCGTCGCGCCGCCGCCCCGGAGCAGCGCCGCGAGCAACTCATCAAGTCCACCATCAAGTGCATCGCCCGCAAGGGCCTGTCCAGCACTACCATGGCAGACGTGACGAAAACCGCCAAGCTAAGCCTGGGCATCGTCAACCTGCACTTTCAAAGCAAGGAAAAACTGCTGGTAGAGGTACTGCGCTACATCGCCGATGAATACAAGGCGGGCTGGGACACCATCATTCAGGATTCGAATCTTGAGCCTGCGGAAAAGATGCAGGCACTGATCGACTTCGACTATAGCGAGGAGATCGCCCACCCCGCCAAGTTGGCGGTCTGGTTCGCGTTCTGGGGTGAATCCAGCTCGCGGCCCACCTACCGCAAAATCTGCAACGACGCCGACCTGCAGACCACCGCCTCAGTGAAGACACTGTGCCGAGAACTGGGATGTCGTTCCAACAAGCGCGCCGAGCTGATCGCCACCGGCTACACGGCACTGGCAGATGGCCTGTGGCTGGATATCCTGGTGACCCCCGCGGAGATGGACCGAGCTCTGGCCAGGGATATCAGCCTCAACTACATGGCCAGCTTCTTCCCCGAGCACTTCAAGTCGCCCTGAAAGAAAAAGGGGTCAGAGCCCTTTTTTGCGCACCGTTAAGAAAAAAGGGGTCAGAGCCCTTTTTTTGCGCACCGTTAAGGCGTCGTTCATACACCGAGAAAAAGGGCTCTGACCCCTTTTTTTACTTTTTTCTCTGGGCCGTTTTGGTTTGCTTACCAGATTTTCACGCGCTCTTCCGGCGGGAGGTAGAGGGCGTCAGTTTCGGCCACGTCGAAGGCCTGGTAGAACTCCGGCACATTGCGCACTGAGCCGTTGGCACGGTACTCCGCCGGCGCATGGGGGTCAGTGGCAATCTGCTGCCGCAGGGTCTGCTCGCGGGTCTTGTCGCGCCAGGCCTGACCCCAGCCGATGAACACCCGCTGCACACCGGTATACCCATCAAGCACAGGCGCTTCCTTGCCGTTCAGCGACATCAGGTAGGCCTTGAGACCGATACTGATACCGCCGAGATCGCCAATGTTCTCGCCCTGTGTGAATTCACCGTTGACGTTCAGGTCCTCGAAGGGCTGGAAGCCGTTGTACTGCTCCACCAGCTTTGCGGTGCGCTTCTCGAACTCGGCCCGGTCCTCGTCAGTCCACCAGTTGCGCAACACACCGTCGCCGTCGAAAGCGCTGCCGCTGTCATCAAAGCCGTGGCCAATCTCGTGGCCGATAACGGCGCCGATAGCACCGTAGTTGATGGCGTCATCGGCTTCCATATTGAAAAACGGCGGCTGCAGGATAGCGGCCGGGAACACGATCTCGTTGAGCGGCGGGTTGTAGTAGGCATTCACGGTTTGCGGCGTCATCTGCCACTCTTTGCGATCCACCGGCCCGGATTGACGCGCCAGGTCGCGCTGGTAATTGAACTGCGCCACACGTACCAGGTTGCCGTAGAGATCATCGGCTCGAATCTCCAGGCCGCCGTAATCGCGCCACTCGTCCGGGTAGCCGATCTTCGAGGTGAACTTTGACAGCTTGTCCAACGCCTGGGTGCGGGTAGCCTCGGTCATCCAGTCCAGCTCGCGAATGCTCACCTCGTAGGCCGCCAGCAGGTTGGCAACCAGCTCTTCCATGCGCGCCTTGGCAGCGGGCGGGAAGTGCTCCTCAACGTAGACCTTGCCCACTACTTCACCCAGGCTGACGTTGACCACGCTGACCCCGCGGCGCCACGGCGGCAGCTGCTGTTCCTTGCCCAGCAGGGTCTTGCCATAAAAGGCAAAGTTGGCCTCATCCAACTCGGTAGTGAGGCGCCTGGCGGTGCTGTCGAGCACGGCCCACTTCAGGTAGGTGCGCCAGTCATCCAGCGACGTTTCCACCAGGATATCGTCAAGGGCGCCCATATAGTCGACCATGGCGATCATGAGCCCATCGATGTCGTCGATACCCGCCTCGGCCAGATAGACATCCCAGCTGAACTGCGGCATGACCTCCGGGAGCTGCTGCAGGGGAAACATGTTGTACAGCTTCACCCGGTCGCGGGTTTCTTCCTTGGGCATGTGATGAGACGCCATGCGCGTTTCCAGCGCCAGGATCATGTCGGCAGCGGCCGCCGGCTCCGGGTAGCCGGCCAGGGTCATCATCTTTTCCACGTGATCGCGGTACTTGCCGCGCAGCGCCACCGACTTCTCGTCATCCTTGAGGTAGTACTCGCGGTCCGGCAGCCCAAGGCCACTCTGCCAGGTGTACATCATGTAAGTGGTGGGGTCCTTGAAATCCGCATACTGGGTCAGCGCAAAGGGCGTGGTGAAGCCGCGCTCGTTGGCCCAGGCAAAGTACGCCGCCAGTGCGTCGCGGCTGTCGATGGCGTCTATGCGCTTCCAGTCTTCCAGCAGTGGCGCCAGGCCACGTGCGTTACGGCCTTCCGTGTCCATGTAGGAGGCAAACAGGTCGCCGACTTTCTGGCGATCGCTGCCCGCCGGATTGTCGGCCGCCGCGGCGGCTTCAATAATGGCACGTTGGCTCTCCTGGGAGCGGTCGTGCAAGATGCTGAAAGCGTCGACACTAGCCTTATCCGCGGGAATCTCGGTGGCGGCAAACCAGCCGCCATTGCTAAAGCTGAAGAAGTCGTCGCCCGGGCGCACGGACGCATCCATACCCTCCAGGTCAATGCCCGATATCAGGGCCGGGGCTGCGGTCGCAGCGGCCTGTTCGGTCTGTTTGGACTCACAGGCCAGCAGCAGGCTACAGGCCACAAGAAGCAGGGTACGATGGATCATGGAATTCTCTCGGTAATACGCTGAGGGTACCCGCGACCGGCCGGCGAGCAGTATGTGGATACGACGACGTGCATGATACGCGGGATAGGAACCACTGGACGATCGGCTTACTGCGCCTCGGCAGTCTCGGTCAGGCCCCTGGGTGGTACATCGGTCTTCATAAGGCGCTCACCATAGGCATCTGCAACGGTGGCGTCAATCGGCAGCCGCGGCCCCTGCGGGCTGGTAAAGCTGCCATCGCCCGCCGTGCGGCAGGCGGGTGATGCGGCGCGTGAAGCCCTCGCCTGGCAGGGCGTAGGTTTCCAGTTCGAAAAGTGGGATGAAAAGGGCTTTGAGTGTGACCATGCGCCGCTTTAACGCCCTCACCTCCTGCCTTTGGGTATCATCCAGCATATGGGCCTGCCCCCTGTAGGGGCCCATAATCTCAGGAAGCCGCCAGCCAGTCCATGAACGCCTGATTGGCAATAGCAATGCGCCGGCCACGACGCTTGGCCAGGGCCAGCTCCAACTCGATAGTGGGGCGCAGCGGGATGCCCACCAACCCGGGTTCGGCGTTAGCCATCATCTCCAGCCCAATACCCACGCCCACGCCGCGCAGCACCATGTCGAGGATGAGTGGCAGAAAATTGGTCTGCATGCGGATGTCCGGCCTGACACCCCGCTCTGCGCAGAGGCTGTCGAATCGCTCGCGAATAAAGTAGCCGCGCTCGTAGAGCACCATGGGCACCGCTCCCAGCGCGCTGATATTGAGATAGCGACGACCCGACCAGGGGTGGTCGCGCCCGACCAGCACCACCACCCGTTCTCGCAGCAGGCGTCGCAGTTCCAGCCCGCTATCGGTCCCCTCGGGCTGCACCGTAATCACGCCTGCCTCCAGCTGGTCATCCAGCAGCAGGCGCTCTACGTCCGCGGTGCCAGCCTGGGTCACCGAGGCCTGCAGGCCGGGATAGTGCGACAGGAAATCCCCGAGCAGACTCGGTAGATAATAGGTGGCGAGCATAGCCGGGCAGCCCAGGTGAAGTTCGCCTTTCTCGAGCCCGTGCAATTGACGCGCTGAATCGTGCACCGCCAGAGCGTGATCCAGCAGCGCCTCGGCCTCCCGCTGAAAGCGCCGGCCCTCAGCCGTCAAACGCACCCGGCGGCCGCTGCGCTCGAACAGCGACATGCCAAGCTCCGACTCGAGACGGCCGATGGCAATGCTGACAGCGGGTTGCGCCATGTGCAGGGTCTCGGCGGCCTGGCTGATGCTCTCGCAGCGTGCCGCAGCAACAAAAATCTCCAGTTTGCGCAGATCTAACATATTCAAATCTTATCATTTCTATATTTTGAATATATTTTATTTATATTTTTCCCAATCCTAAAATGGCGCGCACAACCCTGGAGAGCAACAATGACCGCGCGCAAATGGCAGAAAATCGATTGGCAGGACCCCTTCCTGCTGGAACAGCAACTGAGCGAAGAACAGCGCATGGTGCGGGACGCCGCCCGTCACTATGCCCAGGACCAGCTCGCTCCACGCGTCCGCGAGGCCTTTCGCGCCGAGTCCACCGACCCGGCCATTTTTGCGGAAATGGGTGCGCTGGGCCTGCTGGGGCCGACCATTCAGGGCTACGGCTGCCCGGGGGTTGATTACATCAGTTACGGCCTGATTGCCCGCGAGATCGAGCGAGTGGATTCCGGCTATCGCTCGATGATGAGCGTGCAGTCCTCCCTGGTGATGTATCCCATTTACGCCTATGGCAGCGAGGCACAGAAACAGAAGTACCTGCCGAAGCTGGCCAGCGGTGAATGGATCGGCTGCTTCGGCCTGACCGAGCCGGATCACGGCTCGGACCCCGGCGGCATGGTGACCCGGGCTCGCAGCGTGGACGACGGCTACGAGCTGAGCGGCGCCAAAATGTGGATCTCCAACAGCCCGATTGCAGACGTGTTCGTGGTATGGGCCAAGACCGATGACGAGCGTATTCGCGGCTTTGTTCTGGACAAGGACATGCCCGGCCTCTCCGCCCCCAGGATCGAGGGAAAACTTGCTCTCAGGGCGAGCGTCACCGGAGAAATCGTCATGGATGCGGTTCGGGTATCGGCCGACGCCATGCTGCCGAATGTGGAAGGACTAAAAGGCCCTTTCGGCTGCCTCAACAATGCGCGCTACGGAATCTCCTGGGGTGCGCTGGGCGCCGCGGAAACCTGCTGGCACAGCGCCCGCAGCTATACGCTTGAGCGCCAGCAGTTTGGACGGCCGCTGGCGGCCAACCAGCTTATCCAGCTCAAGCTCGCCGACATGCAGACCGAGATCAGTATCGGCCTGCAGGCCTGCCTGCGCGCCGGGCAGATGATGGACTCCGGGGCTATCGCCCCGGAGCTGATCTCGCTGATCAAACGCAATAGCTGTGGCAAGGCCCTGGACATCGCCCGCCAGGCCCGGGACATGCTCGGTGGCAACGGCATTTCCGATGAATACCCGGTGATGCGCCACATGGTGAACCTGGAGGTCGTCAACACCTATGAGGGCACCCATGATATCCACGCCCTGATTCTCGGGCGTACCCAAACCGACCTGCCGGCCTTCTGATGGGCGCCCTTTCGCATATCCGGGTACTCGACTTGTCACGGGTGCTGGCCGGGCCCTGGGCCACCCAGACACTGGCTGACCTCGGCGCCGATGTCATCAAGGTGGAGAGCCCGGAGGGCGACGACACTCGCCGCTGGGGGCCGCCCTGGCTGGAAGGCAGCGAGGAGTCGGCCTACTTCCTGTGCACCAACCGCGGCAAACGCTCGGTATGCATCGATTTTCGCACGCCGGAAGGTCAGCAACAGGTGCGGAAGCTGGCCAAGACCGTCGACGTGGTGGTGGAGAACTTCAAGGTGGGCGGGCTGGCCAAGTACGGCCTGGACTACGCGAGCCTGGCGGCGGACAACCCCGGCCTGGTGTACTGCTCCATCACCGGCTTCGGACAAACCGGTCCCTACGCCGCCCGGCCTGGCTACGACTTCCTGATCCAGGCCATGGGTGGGCTGATGAGCGTCACCGGGCCCGCCGACGGCGAACCCCAGAAAGTCGGGGTGGCCCTGAGCGATATCATGACCGGCCTGTACGCCACCATCGGCATTCTTGCGGCGCTGTCAGAGCGCGAGCAATCAGCTCGGGGCCAGCACGTCGACCTGGCCCTGCTCGATGTCACCGCGGCCACCCTGGCCAACCAGGCCAGCAATTTCCTGGTGGGCGGCCAGGTGCCAACACGGCTGGGTAATGCCCACCCTAATATCGTGCCCTACCAGGCCTTTGCCACCGCCGACGGGCATTGCATCGTGGCGGTGGGCAACGACCGACAGTTCCGCAGCTTCGTCACCGAGCTGGGCATGCCAGAACTCGGCGATGACCCGCGCTTTGCCAGCAACGAGGCCCGAGTGGCAAACCGCGACGAGCTGGTAGGCATGATCGAGAAGCAGATGCTTCACCACAAGCGCGATGAATGGCTGCTCAGGCTGGAAGCCGCCGGTGTGCCCGCCGGCCCCATCAACGAGGTAGATGAGGTGTTCGCAGACCCGCAGGTACTGGCCCGCGGCATGCGAGTAAAGATACCCCACCCGGACAATCCCGAGCTTGAGGTGGCTGGCAATCCCATCAAGCTATCGCGCACCCCGGTGGAGTACGACCGCCCGCCGCCGAAGCTGGGCGAACATGACAAATTGCTCGGCTAGCCGGCGTCCCGCTGTGGCGCTCGCCGCAGCTCACAGCAGCGCTCGCTGATACGCCAACCGCGCCCGGTTCTGCGCAGGCAGTCGCGATAGACCACGCTGCCCACCCGGCCGCCATGGCCGACGCCAATACCCTTCGACAGCACCCGCACCGGGTCGCCGGGCTGCACCACAATATTGGAGGCATGATGTCCCAGTGGATGCTGCCGGCTCTCCTCCATCATGCGGACGATGGCCTCCAGCCCTTCAAAGCGCGTGCCGTCGAATCCCGACAGATCGAACACCGCATCGTCGGTGAATATCTCCCCCAGGCGCTCAAAGCTGCCCTCGTCCATCAGGTGGCCATAGAGTGAGATCAACTCATGGATATCGAGGCGGTCTTCGAGCGTCAATGTGGTTTCCGAGTCGGCGTCATGCATGCGTGCGAGTATAGCGGGATCATGTCGGGCATCTACCGGCAGACCTCATACCCTTTTTCCCTGCGGAAAAAGCGCATGAGCTCTATCCACACCGCGGTGAGGCGAGCATCTGTGCCTCAAGGGCTCTGGTTAGCTAAAAGGGGTCAGAGCCCTTTTTTGAACTCCGGACAAAGAGCCGCATACCCATCTTCGAACAAAAAGGGCTCTGACCCCTTTTAGCTGAGCCCTTTATTGCAGAACGTGGGAGTTATTTGACCTTGTAGAAGCTGGAGCCCGTCTGGCCTGGGCCCGAGGAGACCATGACTTCGATCTCGCGAATGTCCTGGGCCTCGAGGAAGGGCTTATCCTCCACCAGGGTTTCGAGCAGGTAGTGGGAGAGATCTTCAACCGTGGTGTTGCGCACCGGGATGATCAGGGTGTCAGCCTTGAGCAGGATCAAGGTGTCGGCGTCGTGGGTAACACGGTAGTAGTCGCCGTCTTCAGTGATGGTGAGGTAGGGCGAGTCCGCGGGAATCAGCGTGTACTCGTCGAGACTGTCGCAGAGCTTGCGAATCTGGTTTTTGTAGACCGCGTAATCCCCTGTCAGGCCGTTGTCATCCACCGGCGCTACTATCTTTGCCGACACGCTGAAATTGTGCCCATGCAGCCGCTCGCGTTCGCTGGCGGAAAATACCGTGAAGTGGGCCGCCGAGAACTTGTGGCTTTCCTTGTCGATGTGAATCGTGGTGAGTCGTTCCATGGGCATCCTGATGGCAGTCTCCGGCAAGTAATCCACAGCGCGGCAGCCCGGTCAAACTGGCTTGTGCTATGGTGGCGCGATGAGTGAAAACCTTTTCCTTACGTTGGCTCGCGGCTTTGCGGATCAACCGGACAAGTGCTGCCTGCAGCTGCCGGAGGGCGGTCAGTGGAGCTTTCAGCAGCTCGACACGCTATCGGCCCGGATGGCAGCGGTGCTGGTATCCAGGGCAGAGCCGGGCGACCGGGTGCTGATGCAGGTGCAAAAGTGTCCAGAGGCCGTCGCGCTGTACCTGGCCTGTTTGCGGGCCGGCCTGGTGCTGGTGCCGTTGAATACCGCGTACACAGCGGCGGAGCTTGACTACTTCCGGCAGGATGCAGAGCCCGCTATTGAGGTCGATGATCAGAGCCTGCAACGGCTGTGCCTGGACAGCACCTATGTCGACCCGCTGCAGGTAGTGGCAGAGGTAGGCGGTGACGACCTGGCCGCTATTCTCTATACCTCGGGCACCACCGGCCGCTCCAAGGGCGCCATGCTCAGCCACGACAACCTGCGCAGCAACGCGCTGACCCTGCACAAGCTATGGGGATTCCAGGCCGACGATGTGTTGCTGCACGCGCTGCCGATTTATCACGTACACGGTTTGTTCGTGGCCTTGAACACCGCCCTGTTGAATGGTTCCACCGTGCTGTTCTATCCGCGCTTTGATACCGCCACCTTGCGCGAAGGCCTCGCGAGAGCCACGGTAATGATGGGTGTACCCACTTTTTACACCCGCATGCTGGAAGAGCCCGCCATCAACCGGGACGCCTGCGCGCACATGCGCCTGTTTATTTGCGGTTCCGCGCCGCTGACCGAAGCCACCTTCGCCGCCTTTGAGGCCCGCACCGGCCACCGCATCCTGGAGCGCTACGGCATGTCGGAGACCGGCATGATCAGCTCGAACCCCCTGGACGGAGAGCGGCTGGCGGGCAGCGTTGGCTTTGCCCTGCCCGGTGTTGAAGTGCGCATCTGCGACGAGCAGGGCAAGCACCTGGCTGCCGGTAAGGTGGGTGTGGTGGAAGTGCGCGGCCCCAACGTCTTCAATGGCTACTGGCGCATGCCGGAGAAGACCGCCGCAGAGTTTCGCGACGACGGCTTTTTTGTCACCGGCGACCTCGGTCGCCTCGACGGCAGCGGCCGGCTGTGGCTTGTAGGCCGCGAGAAGGACCTGATCATATCCGGCGGTCTCAACGTCTACCCGAAAGAAGTGGAACTGTGCCTGGATAGTGTCGATGGTGTATTGGAAACCGCGGTGATCGGTGTACCGCACCCGGATTTTGGCGAAGCCGTGGTGGCTGTCTGTGTCATGGTGGAAGGGCGCACGCTGGATGACGCCGGG
Source organism: Halieaceae bacterium (assembly GCA_028282105.1). GTDB lineage: Bacteria > Pseudomonadota > Gammaproteobacteria > Pseudomonadales > Halieaceae > JANQIO01. The sequence continues at coordinate 29,540 of JANQIO010000016.1, forward strand.
CTCGAAGCGGCAATAGCGGATACACTGGCGCGCTTCAAACAGCCGAAGGCATACATCCAGCGCGCCGACTTGCCCCGTAATACGATGGGCAAAGTGCAGAAGAACCAGCTGCGGGAAGACTATCGCGACTGCTTCCAGGCGGCGCGCGCCGCTGCCACCGAATAATCACAAGGACACCCCATGGAACCCACCTCAAACCTAGCCATCATCACCGGCGCCAGCGTCGGCATTGGCGCCGCTGCTGCAGCCCGCTTTCGCGAACGCGGCTTCAGCGTGTACAACCTGTCGCGACGCAGTTGCCCGGTGCAAGGGGTGGAGAACCTCCGCTGCGACCTGAGCGACAGCGCGGCCATCGACAGCGCCATAGAAGTGCTCACACCGCTGGCGGCCGGGGCCACCCAGGTAGCCCTGGTGCACAACGCCTGCCAGATGTTGAAGGACAGCACCCGCGAGTGTCCCGACGAGCATCTGCAAGCTGCACTGCAAACCAACGTTATCGCCGCCAACACGCTCAACCGCGCCCTGCTGCCAAACATGTCGGCGGGCTCAAGCGTGTTGTATGTAGGCTCCACGCTGTCTGAGAAGGCGGTGGCCAACTCCTTCAGTTATGTGATTTCCAAGCACGCCGTGGCGGGCATGATGAAAGCCACCTGCCAGGATCTGATGGGCAGCGGCATTCACACCGCCTGCATCTGCCCCGGCTTTACCGATACCGAGATGCTGCGCACCCACCTCGGCAACGATCAGGAGGTGATCGACAGCATTGCCGGGCTCAACAGCTTCCAGCGCCTGATCGAACCCGATGAGATCGCCAGCCTGATCGAATGGGCCCACCACAACCCGGTGATCAACGGCGCCATGCTGCACGCACACCTGGGCCAGCGGGAGAGCTAGCCATGGACAGCGCACAGGCCGCAACGAGCACACCGCTGGACCCCGCCCTGCTGGCGGAGCGTCGCGAACGCGTGTTCCTGGTGCTGGCGGGGATATTCATCTGCGCCATGACCATGCTGAACATTCTCGGCATTACCCGCTTTATCCAGCTTGGACCGATGCAGCTGGCGGTAGGCGTGCTGCCCTACCCCATTACTTTCCTGTGCACCGACCTGATCTGCGAACTGTACGGCAAACGCCGCGCCAACTTTATGGTGACACTTGGCCTGGGGCTCAACTTTTTCATCCTGGGTTTTATTTACCTCGGCAACCTGGTGCCGCCGGTGGGCCCTGAGTCCCTGCCGCCCTGGCAGCTGATGCAACTGGCCGCACCGGTAAGCCTGCCCAACGGCACCGTGGTGGAGCAGCAGGTGGAGTTGTACCAACTGATCTATGCCACCACATCGGGCGCGGTATTCGCCTCGATGATGGCCTATATCGCCGCACAGTACTGCGATGTGCAGCTCTTCCACTTCTGGAAGCGCGTCACCCGCGGCAAGTACCTGTGGGTGCGCAACAACTTCAGCACCATGATCAGCCAGCTGGTAGATTCCTTCATGGTGGTACTGGTGACCTTCGGCGCGGTGTACCTGGCCGGCGACATGACCACCCAGATGCTGCTGACCCTGATGTTCTCCAACTACATCTTCAAATTCTGTGTCGCGGTTATCGACACCGGGCCTTTCTACCTGGGCGTCATCCAGCTGCGCAAGTACCTTGGACTTGCTCCAGGGGAGATCGCCTGACCGGGCGGGGCTCACTTCCTATCGCAGGCCTGGAATAGATTTTCCGCCAGCGATTCAGCTTGAGTACCGCGGGATCGTGCCCGCCTTTTTCCTGCGAAAAAGGCAAACACGACCCCTCAAGTACGGTGCTGGAAGTGATCCTTTAGAAACTGATTCCCCCCATTCCTTGTGGCACAAGGGCCACCACCAACTCAGTGTGGACAGAGCTCATGCACTTTTTCCGTAGGGAAAAAGGGTATGAGCTCTGCCGGTAGATGCCCGCCTGCGTCTGCCTTGCGAGGAACGAGCCAAGCGGTAAGACTGCGGCAAACAACGTAGCCACCCGGTGGAGGACTCCCATGCCCAGCCTGTTTGAACACTTCGCAATACTCAAACCCGACCTGTTGGTCGAGCAGCGAGCGGTGACACCAGAGTTTTATGAAACCCTGGATCGTGACTACGACCAGTTTCGCGGTCACGTGCTGATCGCGGCCCACAGCTTCGACAGCGACTGGTCCACATGGGAGAAGCACCCTGCGGGCGACGAACTGGTGGTGCTGCTCTCCGGTGCAGCCGAGCTGGTGCTGAGCGAGGCCGGCGGCGAGCGCTGCATCGCGCTCTCAACCCCGGGGGAGTTTGCCTGTGTGCCGAAGGACACCTGGCACACGGCGCGCGTCAGTACGCCAACGCAAATGTTGTTCCTTACACCGGGGGAAGGCACCGAAAACGCGGCAAATCCTGGCATCTAACAGGAAATTCAATCCCCCAAGTGGGTGAGTTTTTTCTATACTTGGCTCCACGAAGGAGCTGTGTGTGAACTGGATAATTTACCTCTCTGGAGAAATCCATACCGACTGGCGGCAGCAGTTGGAAGATGGTGCGCGCGCGGCGGATTTACCGATGACTTTTACCTCCGCCGTCACCGACCACGAAGCCAGTGATGCGGCTGGTGACATGCTGGCGCCCGCCAGCGAGGGCTTCTGGCGCGATCACAAGTCTTCCAAGGTTAACGGCATACGGACCCGCACTCTGATCGAGCAGTGTGATGTGGCCGTGGTGCGCTTCGGCGACAAGTACAAGCAGTGGAACGCGGCTTTCGATGCCGGCTACCTGGCGGCGCTGGGCAAGCCCTACATCACGCTGCACGACGAGGCGATTGTTCACCCGCTGAAGGAAGTGGATGCGGGCGCCATGGCATGGGCGAAGACGCCGACCGAGGTAGTCGAGATCCTCACGTACGTGACCCGTGCCTGATGGCGAAACCGGCGGCCTACAAAATTTCGCGCGAGGACGACATCCTGCGCATCGATTTTCTCCAGAGCCCGGAGCGCGAAGACATGGTCGCGCTGATGGATGAACTGGGGAATACGCCAGATTCCAGCCTGAGGCTGTACGTAATGATCCAGGCCGAGGTCATGCTGAGCACGGCGGAGGTGCGCGAAGGCGCCAGCATTGCCCGCGGCTACGACTACCAGCCCAGCCGTATCGCCGTGGTCGCTCCCGGCAGCATCACCTACGGCATCAGCCGTATCTTTAAGGTGTTCCGGGAGAGCGAGGAAACTGAGTTCAGCGTGTTTCGCGAACTGGATGAAGCGCGGGACTGGCTGCGGGCCTGACGGCCCGCCCCATCACACTCACTCAGTAGGCGGCGAGTCGCGACGGCTCGGTGCTGGCCGCCGCAGCCAGGTACTCCTCGGCCAGCTCCTCCGCCACCAGGTGCGGTGAACGACCGGCTCGGTCGGAGCGGAACAGGATTTCCTGCAGATTACTCTCGATGCGGTCGACGTGCTCGCGCATCACGGCTTTGTCGCTGCCAATACGCTGGTGGTAGACGTCAATGATGCCGCCCGCGTTGATAAGAAAATCCGGGCAGTAGAGGATGCCGCGGTCCCAGAGATGATCCGCCTGCTGCTCGTCGGCAAGCTGGTTGTTGGCCGCACCCGCGACAATACCGGCGCGCAGGCCATCGATCGTCTCATGATTTAACACCGCGCCCATGGCGCAGGGCGCGACCACGTCGGTTTCCAGGGTGAGGATGTCATCTGTGGCAACCACCTGCACGCCATGCACATCCTGGGCGCGCCGCAGGTTGGCCTCGTTTACATCAGCGCCGTAGACAATGGCGCCATCGGCCACCAGCAGGCCGGCGAGGTGGAAGCCCACATTGCCGAGGCCCTGGATCGCTACCCGCAGGCCACCCATGGAATCCGCGCCCAGACGGTACTGCACCGCGGTACGGATACCGAGGTAAACGCCATACGCGGTGGTGGGGGACGGATCACCACCGTGCGCGTCACCGCTGGCAAAGCCGCTGACATGTGGCGTGCGCTCGGCGATTCGGCGCACGTCATCCTCGCCCACGCCGGAGTCTTCCGCCGCCACATAGAGACCACCCAGGCTGTCGATGAACTCACCCATGGCATGCAGCAGTTCCGGCGTCTTGTCTTCGTGGGGATTGCCGATAATCACTGACTTGCCACCGCCAAAGGGCAGCCCCGCCAGCGCCGACTTGTAGGTCATACCCCGCGACAGGCGCAGCACATCGTAGAGCGCTTCCTCATCGCTGGCGTAGGGAAACATGCGACAACCGCCAACACCGGGGCCAAGCCGGCGGTCGTGAATGGCGATGATGGCGCGAAGCCCCGTGGCCTTGTCGGCGGCGAAGGCAACTTTCTCGTGATGATCAAATGCCGGATTGCTGAATACGCTCATTCCCAGGGTCCTCAGGCTACTTTCTCGACGAATTGCACAACGTTCTCGCCGCGGAACTGCGGCATCAGCTGCTGGCGCTGCAGCGCCAGCTTGTCGCGATTCTGGTCCTTCACATGGCCGAAGCCGCGCAGCTGCAGAGGCATCTCAGCAAGCTGCACCGCCAGGGCATAGTTGTTGCCGTCCAGTCCCCTGAGGATCTCATCCAGCAGCGCTTCATAATCGGCGATGTCCTGGCGCTCCTGGCGGCGCTCGGCGGTCATGCCAAAGATATCCAGCGGCGTGCCGCGCAGGAACTTGAATTTGGCGAGAATGCCGAACAGGTGCAGGGTCCAGCCCGGGAATTCGCGCTTGATGAGGCGGCCCGTGGCCGGATCCTTCTTCGACAGCAGCGGTGGGGCCAGGTGGAACTTGAGGCTGAAGTCGCCGCTGAACTGGCTCTTGAGCTTGTCGATGAATGCGCCATCGCTGTAGAGCCGCGCCACTTCGTACTCGTCCTTGTAGGCCATCAGCTTGTAGAGGCTCTTGGCCACTGCCCGGGTCAGCGCCTTCGACTCGCTGATATCGGCTTCACGCACCCGGCTGACCGCGGTGTTGAAGCGCTCCGCGTACTTGGCATCCTGGTAGTCCACCAGGCGGTCGCTGCGATCGCTGATCAGTGCTTCCAGGCTCAGGGCCTTCGGCTTTTGCAAGGCCTGCTCGACCAGCGCCATGACTCGCTCTGGTTGGTGCGCCGCGCGGCGACCCCAGAGGAAGGCCTGCTTGTTGAAATCGATGGCCACCGCGTTCAGCTCGATGGCGCGCTCCAGGGCCTGCCAGCTCACCGGCACCAGGCCCTGCTGATAGGCATAGCCAAGCAGGAACAGGTTGCTGGCGATAGAGTCACCGAGCAGCTCGGTGGCCACCGCCGTGGAATTGATGAAGAAGCTTGAATCCTCACCCACTTCCTCGCGGATGGTCTGCTCCATGGCGCCCGTGTGGAACTGGGCGTCCGGGTCCAGCACAAAGGCCGCGGTAGGCACTTCGGCGCTATTGACCACGGCGCTGGAGCGCTCGATATTCACCTTGGCCAGGCTCTCGTTCGAGGCCGCCACCGCCAGGTCGCAGCCTACCAGCAGGTTGGCCTCGCCGGCGGGAATACGCACCGCCTTGATGTCCTCCTGGTTCTTGGCCACGCGCACGTGGCTGACCACGGCGCCAAACTTCTGGGCCAGGCCGGTCTGGTTGAGAGTGGCACAGCCCTTGCCCTCAACGTGGGCAGCCATGGCCACCAGCGCGGTGACCGTCAGCACGCCGGTACCACCGACACCGGTCACCACTGCACTCCAGGGTTCTTCCAGCGTCGGTAAAGTCGGTTCCGGCAGCGGATCAAATACCGTGCCATCACCGCCATTGCCGCCGCGCTTCTTGACCAGTTCGCCGCCGTGCACGGTGACGAAGCTGGGACAGAAACCCTTCACGCAGCTGAAATCCTTGTTGCAGGCGCTCTGGTCGATCTGACGTTTGCGGCCCAGCTCAGTTTCCTTGGGAATGACAGACAGGCAGTTGGAGGCCTTACTGCAGTCGCCACAACCCTCGCACACCGCGTCGTTGATAAAGGCGCGCTTGGCGGGATCTTCCAGCAGGCCCTTCTTGCGACGGCGGCGCTTCTCAGCGGCGCAGGTCTGCACATAGACGATGACCGACACACCTTCGAACTCGCGCAGCTCACGCATCAGCGCGTCCATTTCGTCGCGGTGGTGCAAGCTGTACCCGGGGATCGCATTGAAGCGGCCCTGCCAGGTACCAGGCTCGTCGCTGACCAGGGCGATGCGGGCAATGCCCTCACCGCGCAGTTGGTGAACCATGTCTTCAACGCTGAGCTGGCCGTCGATGGGTTGGCCGCCGGTCATGGCCACCGCGTCGTTGTAGAGGATCTTGTAGGTGATATTCACCTTCGCCGCCTGGGCAGCGCGGATGGCCAGAATGCCGGAGTGAAAGTAGGTCCCGTCTCCCAGGTTCTGGAACACGTGCTTGGTTTCCGTGAACGGCGCCATACCGATCCAGGCCACACCCTCACCACCCATTTGCGAGAAGGTCTCGGTTTTGCGGTCCGGCATCCAGGTGGCCATGTAGTGACAGCCAATGCCACCCATGGCGCGACTGCCCTCGGGCACCTTGGTGGAGGTGTTATGCGGACAGCCGGAACAGAAGTGTGGCACGCGCTCGGCGCTGGCGCGGGGCTTGGCCAGGGACTGTTCCTTGCGGGCCAGGAATTCCAGGCGAGCATTGATAGCTTCAGACTCGAAGAAGCGGCCAATGCGACCGGCGATGGCGCGAGCCACCATGGCCGGCGTCAACTCGCCCAGGTTGGGCAGCAGGTCGCGGCCCTCTTCGTCGAACTCGCCGATTACCCGCGGGCGCTGGGCCACCGGGTAGTTGTAAAGCTGGCCGGTGAGCTGGTCTTCGATGATGGAGCGCTTTTCCTCCACCACCAGGATTTCTTCCAGGCCCTCGGCAAACTCGTGGGTAGTCAGCGGTTCCAGCGGCCAGCTCATACCCACCTTGTAAACGCGCAGGCCGATCTGGGCGGCCAGGTTCTCGTCAATGTGCAGGTCTTCCAGGGCCTGCATCACGTCCAGGTAGGCCTTGCCCGTGGTGATGATGCCGAAACGCGGATTGGGGCTGTCCACCACAATGCGGTTGAGGTGGTTGGCGCGTGCAAAGGCGCGGGCCGCGTAGATCTTGTACTTGTTGAGCCGCAGCTCCTGCTCCAGGGGCTTGTCGGGCCAGCGCGCGTGTACGCCATCCGGCGGCAGCTCGAAGTCTTCCGGAATGACGATGTTAATCCGGGACGGGTCGACGTCGGCGGAGATCGCCGAGTCCATGTTCTCAGTGATGGCCTTGAAGCCCACCCAGCAGCCCGAGTAGCGCGACAGCTCCCAACCGTAAATGCCCAGGTCCAGCACTTCCTGCACATTGGAAGGGTTTAGCACCGGGATGGAGGCGCCGATAAACATGTGCTCGGACTGGTGTGGCAGGGTGGAGGACTTGCAGGCGTGGTCGTCGCCGGCCACTGCCAGCACGCCGCCGTAGCGGGAGGTGCCAAAGGCGTTGGCGTGCTTGATCACGTCCATGCTGCGGTCGACGCCGGGGCCCTTGCCGTACCACATGGAGAACACGCCGTCGTACTTCGCGCCCTCGAAAATATTGGTCTGCTGGCTGCCCCACACCGACGTGGCCGCCAGGTCTTCGTTAATGCCCGGGTGGAAGTGGATATTGTGCTGATCGAGGTAGGATCGGGCCTTCCACATGGCCTGGTCGACACCGCCCAGCGGGGAGCCGCGGTATCCGGAAATAAAGGCAGCAGTGTTGAGCTCCCGGCCCAGGTCGCGCTGGTGTTGCAGCATCGGCAGGCGCACCAGGGCCTCGATGCCGGTCATGTAGGCCCGCGTGGTGTCGAGCGCGTACTTGTCGTCCAGTGATACCTGCTTCAGGACGGGATTCTGTGCTGCCATAGGGGCCATGCCTCGCGTGTTATCCCACCATTCCTATTTGGTAATAATACTCAAATCCTGCGGCATAGTTCTGCCCTCTTTACGCCTATGCCGCCGATATGGGTATAATTTTTCCCAATAAGATCAAAATACAGGATTTTTTATTCTCATGGACCTGCAAAACACCGACGTCGACATCCTGCAGATGCTGCAACGCGACGCCAGCCTCAGCACCAGCGCCATCGCCGAGCGCCTCAACCTGTCCCAGTCACCCTGCTGGCGGCGCATCAACCGCATCGAGCAGGCCGGTCTGATCAAGAAGCGCGTCGCCCTGCTCGACCGTCGCGCCCTGGGCATGGACGTGGTGGTGTTCGCCACCGTCAGCCTCACCGCCAACGGCCGCCAGAACCTGGAAGCCTTCGAGCGCGAGATCGTGCGCTTCCCGGAAGTGATGGAGTGCTACACCATGGCCGGCATCTGGGACTATATGATCAAGATCGTCGCCCGCGATATCGCCCACTACGAGGACTTCGTCCGCAACACCCTGACCACCAACGAGTCGATCCGGGAGTTGCACTCGCATATGGCGGTGACGGAGATTAAGAACAGCACAGAATTGCCCCTGGATACCCAACTATAATGGCCGCTTGTGAGGAATGGCCTTGGATTTCTATGACATACGATAGGGCTGGGTAAACCATCGAGAGAGAAGTACTCTGGCCCTTTTTCAAATGTTCAGCGAGCCACAGGGTCTAGAGTTGGGTTTCGAGGCCGGACGCTCTGTCTAATGCTACTCTGACCCCGATAACTCTTTTCAAGGAGTCTCACCCCTTGATTCCTGAAAGCTATGAATCTATAGGCGTCGAACTAATCAAGGCAGTCGCGAGCGACCGGGACTACCTGCTGGACCTACGCCTGAATACTATGGCTGCACACCTGGAGGAGGCTGGCGTGGTCCTCAGTCACCAGGAGCATATGGACCGCGTTGAGCATGAGTACCAACATTCGTACCTGATTGAAGTGGGCGGCCAACGGGTAGGCTTGTTGAAATACAAGAAAGACCCCAAAACCGTACAGGTCATACAGCTACAGATTTCCCCGGAATTCCAGCGCAAGGGTTACGGCAGACGCGTCATGGAGCACGTAATGGCCCAGTCAAAGGGCAAGACGATGACCTTGTCGGTACTCAAGAAAAACCCGGCGCTCGGACTCTACCGCAGACTGGGCTTCATACAATCGGGCGAAGATTCGCTGGAGTACCATCTGGAAAAAGCTCTTTGAGCCGATTAAGGAATACCACCCGACAGCAGGGGTTTTCCGTGGTACGCGACAATTGACATGGAACCAGGGGGCCAGAGTCCGTGGTGCCAGGCGTCGACATCATGGATTGAAGCCAGCGGCCTGATAAACCGTCTCGCCACCCAGAACGGTCATCAACACGCGGGTCTCGCTGATCTGGTCTGCGGGAACCGTGAAGATATCCTGATCCACAATAACGAGGTCAGCCAGCTTCCCGATTTCCAGGCTTCCCGTCCGATCTTCTGAGCGTAGTACGTAAGCTGCGTCAATGGTATATGCACGCAGCGCGGCCTCGACGCTGGGCAGGCTTTGCTCAGCACGCTGCAACGCATTCTGAATACCCACAAAGGGCGACAGTGCACTCACGTCCCAATCACTGCTCAGGCTGATACGCGCGCCTGTATCGTAGACTTCCCGCACGGGTATAAGCCGATCAACGCCTTCGCCCGGAACGGGCAGAACGAAATCGCCGGCCAGTTGAAAGTCGGCAACAACCCCGAGATCGGCAAAGCGGGGAACATCATCGGGGTCCACCTCCTCAATGTGGGTTAGCCGATGGCGGCGATCAGACAGCCCTGAATTTGCCGATATCGCCTGCTCGATGGCATTGAGAGACTCCCGAACACCGCGATCACCAATAGCGTGGATATGCGCATCAAAGCCGGCGAGTTCCAGTTCGCTGACATAGCGGGCAAGGCGCGCCTCGTCAAAGTAGTTAAGTCCGCGGTGGTCCTCTGCTACGAAAAAGGGCAGGCGCCCTGCGGGCAGGTACGGCACAAGCGTGGCGGCGGTGGCATTGCGGTAGATACCGTCGCTGTAAAACTTCACCTGTGAGACACGCAGCATGGCGTCGGCATCGTTGTCGTACAGCGATAGCAGCCGCGCAATCTGATCCGCATCAGACTCGCTAGGCTCCAGCGTGGGGTAAGCCCAGAGTCCCAACACAGTGCGGGCTGTCAGCGTGCCCTCGCGCTCAGCCCTGCGCCATACGTCGAGGTAGCCGCGACGCGTATACACTCGAGCATTCGCAATGGACGTAATTCCGTTTCTCGCAATTCGCTCCAGCGCCCAGAGCAGCCCTTCGTAGTGAAGCTGTTGCAATACATCAGTGGGCGGCAGGAATGCCAGCTCATAAACAATGTCACCGGCATTGTCCAACAGCAAACCGGTGGGCTCTCCAGACTGATCGCGCACGATAAGGCCGCCAACCGGATCGGGAGTGTTTTCTTCAATGCCTGCAACGCGCAGCGCCTCGGAGTTTACCCAGACCGAGTGCGAAGTCTCCTCAAGCAGCGCCACCGGCTGACCCGGGATAGCACCATCGAGGATATCCCGAGGCCGCACGTCGCTGGGAAGATCAGTCAGTTGGGAGATGGAGTGGCCGAACCCCAGCACCCAGGGAATCGCTCCTCGTTGACGCGGGGCGCAGGTCTTCAGCAGACTCTGGAATGCCTCGGATAGCACGTCTATCCCGGGATTCAGGACACAGGTGCCCGCGACACTGGAACCGGCCTCAAGTGGATGCAGGTGGACATCGTGCAACCCTGGCAAGACCGTGAGGCCGTTGAGTTCGATCACTTGCGTGGAGTCGGCTATGAACTCACGGGCCTCGGTACTGCCGCCGGAGAAAAGCACCCGTCCGTCTCTCACTGCCAGCGCCGAAGTGGTTGTCATGGCGTCATCGACCAGATGAATGCGGCCATCGAGCAAAACCAGGTCCGCGGCCTCGATGGTGGGCGCAGGAACGACGACTTCGGGCGCAGCGCCGCTGCTACCACCGCCTCCGCACGCAGCAGTCACGGCGAGGCCAAGCATCAATATGAGCTTTCGTATTCGAACTACACAAACGTCCATGCGACTACACCCCGGTATAAGATGGCTTCATACAGCGTGATAACCGAGGTGTCAGCGATGCTCACTCCCAAGCTACGACTGCAACACTAAACCACAGCGTATCGGGGAACATTCGATAGTTTCTAATCCTAAGGATGACTGGAATTCATAGCAGAGAAGAACTCAAGAACCGGGCCGGAACCTCAGTTCAGAGCCGAGTGGTATAAACAGCGAAGATCTTCACTCTGACTCCCGACGATCGGGGAATCAGACTCCTCGATACCCTGGGAAGGTTTAGCCTGAGCATTCGCCACAACACTATTCGAGGGGCCTGACCCCTTGGTAGTTTCGCCAGTCCCATTAGGGACGCTGACTTACACCCATCTGGGTGATCAGCAGCGCTGCACCCATCAGCGCAAACCCCTTGAGGAAATGGGCCTGCTGCAGCGCCGCGATGACCTCGTCCTGCGCATTGATCATCTCGTAGCCATGCACAACGATGGTGACGGGCAGCAGGAAGCCAACTAACAGCCAGCCACCGAGGCGCGGGCGCCAGTTCAGGAGAATCATGGCGGCGCCCGCAAGTTCGACAGTTCCCGAAAGGAAGATCCAGAACACCGGGTATGGAAAGCTCGGGGGCATCAGCGACACGTAGTAGGGAATGTTGGTGAAGTGCGTGACGCCTGATAAGAAAAACAGCGAGGTAAACAGCGCCCGCGCCAGCAGGTTCAAAGAGATATGTTGGGGTAGTCGTTCATCTGCAAACATGGTGATGTACCTGTTCGTTGGGGGTGGCGACCCATGCCGCGAGCCGGCCAGGGGTTTGACGGATTCATGCTGTGCGAGCGGCATTGGCTTCGATCCACTCACTGATGCGGCGCTTACGCGCTTCGCTTGAGTCGCCGGCGATACCGACAATCAATTCGGGCAGGCGAACCGCGGCGAGCGCCTCGCGGTAGCCGGCTTCGGCACTGCGGAAAGCGGCGGCGATCGTGCACGGCCCCTTGCACTCTGCCGGTGACGCTCCGCAGGGCCCGCTGCGGCGCACTTCCGTGCAGCGAAAGCTGGGCTGGGTGCCATCAATGGCGGCGGTGATATCCCACAAAGATACCGTCTCCGGTAGCCGCGAAAGCCGGTACCCACCTGCGGCGCCCCGCTTCGCAGAGACGATGCCCGCCCGGCTCAGTGCTTGTAACTGCTTGGCCAGATAAGGCGGCGGCACGCCGAGAAATTCAGCCAGCGCCTCTCCAGGCAACGTCGCACCCGGCGGCAATAACGCCAGCAATGCGCAGGTATGCGCCGCCCACTCGACCCCTTTGCCAATCTTCATCTATCCCCTTTTGCCAAACAGCTATTGCGCTTATCGATCTATTGCGGACAATTATTATCCGTAATAGCAGCGAAAATCAACCCCCCAAAAAAAGCTGGGATCGAAAGAGATCAAGGTAAAACCAAGAGCTCAGACTCTTCAGTATTGGAGATTCCAGATGTCTGCCCCCTTGATAAGCGAGAAGACTCCGGGATGCCGCTATACTCCTCGCATGAATCAAGCTGAGCTACAGAATCACAGCAAACTGCCCAACGTGGGTACCACCATCTTTACGGTGATGTCGGCGCTGGCCAACGAGTGTGGGGCGATCAACCTGTCCCAGGGCTTCCCGGACTTCGATGGGCCGGATGCCCTGCGCGAGGCACTGGGCCGGCATGTGATGGCGGGTCACAACCAGTACGCACCGATGGCCGGCGTGCTAGCGCTGCGCGAACAGATTGCCGCCAAGCTGTCGCGCTACTACGGGGTGGCGGCAAATCCGGACACGGAGATCACCGTGGTGCCCGGCGCCACCGAGGCGATTTACTGCGCGATCACGGCCTGTATTCGCCCGGGTGATGAGGCCATCGTGTTCGACCCGGCCTACGACAGCTATGAGCCGGCGATCAGCCTGAGCGGCGGGATTACCCGGCATATTCCGCTGACCCTGCCAGAGTTTGCGATTGACTGGGATCAGGTCGAGGACACCATCAACGCGCGGACACGGCTGATCATTATCAACTCACCCCACAACCCCACCGGCGCCATTCTGCAGGATGCCGACCTGCGCCGGCTTGAGCGGTTGGCAGAGGTCCATGACCTGTATGTGGTGAGCGACGAGGTCTACGAGCATCTGTTGTTCGACGGCGAGCGTCACTGCTCGGTGCTGCAATACCCGGGCCTGCGGGCCCGCAGCTTTGCCGCCTTTTCCTTCGGCAAGACGTTTCACATCACCGGCTGGAAAACCGGCTATTGCGTGGCGCCGCCGGCGCTGACCGCGGAGATGCGCAAGGTTCACCAGTTCGTGGCTTTTGTGGCGGTGACGCCGGTGCAGCTGGCGCTGGCAGACTTTATGGCAGAGGACCCGGACTTCGCCGCCGGCCTGGCGGATTTCTACCAGGCCAAGCGCGACCTGTTCTGTACCGCGGTGGCCGACTCGCGATTCAGCCTAACCCCCAGCGCCGGCACCTACTTCCAGTTGCTGGACTACAGCGCCATAAGTGAGGAGCACGATCGCGAGCTGGCCGAACGCCTCACGCGGGAACATGGCATCGCGTCGATTCCCGTGTCGGTATTCTGCGAACAGCCGTTGGACGGCCGCTACCTGCGCTTCTGCTTTGCCAAGACCGACGCCGTATTGGAGCAGGCCGGGGAGATCCTGTGCCGCATCTGAACAGCACCGAGGACATGAACTCATGAGCGACCTGCATATTGCTTTGGTGCAAAGCGAGCTGGCCTGGGAAGACCCGACAGCCAACCGCGAGCACTTCGAGCGCGCCCTGGAAGACCTGCCACGGGAGATCGACCTGGTGTTGCTGCCGGAAATGTTCAGCACCGGCTTTTCCATGAACGCTAAAGCCCTGGCGGAGCCGGTGGCCGGCGACACCGAAACCTGGCTGGGCGCCCTGGCCCGGGAACACGACGCCGCCGTCATCGGCTCACTGCCCGTGCGCGACGGCGATGCCATCTACAACCGGCTGCTGTTCGTCACGCCGGACGGCGACAAGCATGTCTACGACAAGCGCCACCTGTTCACCATGTCCGGCGAGCACGAACACTACGCCGCCGGCAGTGAGCGCCTGGTCGTCAACTGGCGCGGCTGGCGTATCTGCCCGATGGTCTGCTACGACCTGCGCTTCCCGGTGTGGATGCGCAACCGGCCGCTCGATGACTCCGGCGCCTACGATCTGCTGGCGGTGGTGGCCAACTGGCCCTCCAAGCGCGCCCATCACTGGCGCGCCCTGCTGCTGGCCCGTGCCATCGAAAACCAGGCCTGCTGTGTGGGCCTCAACCGCGTCGGCAGCGACGCCAACGGCCTCGACTACACCGGCGACAGCCTGGTCTACGCCGCCGACGGCAAACTGCTGCTGGACTGCGAAGACCGCGCCGGCGTCTTCACCACCACCCTGGAACGCGAACCCCTCGACACCTACCGCCGCAAATTCCCCCTGCACGCGGACGCTGATCCGTTTACTGTCGGCTAGTTGTTCCGAGCTGGCTTCTGTCAGCATGGTACCGGCAGACCTTACATCCTTTTTCCTCCGGAAAAAGCACATAAGGTCTGTCCACACTGAATTGGCATTGAGGGCGAGGGCTCAATGAGTTGAACACCCTGGATATTCGGGTAACAGATCACTTCCGACTCC
>JANQIO010000034.1 GCA_028282105.1 Halieaceae bacterium
TTAAAGGTGGGCTGGCTGAGCGGTCGAAAGCGGCGGTCTTGAAAACCGTTGAACCGAGAGGTTCCCGGGGTTCGAATCCCTGGCCCACCGCCAAATAAATAACCCCGGGCAACGCCCGGGGTTTTTTATTTGTCGATGCGCCAGGCTTTGATTCGAACCCCCCGGTTCGACTGAACGCGACCATAGAAGCGTTCAGGACAGGTTCACCGCAGGTGAAACCGCCCGCAGGGCGACAACGCCCCAAAGGGCGTTGTCGTCAATCCCTGGCCCGACTCGATCTCACCAGTACCTTCATACCAAACCCCATTCCCCAAGCCCTGGAACTCTTTCGCAACACAACCGTCGAATGCCGTACAACTCACCAAATTCCTGGGCAATATAGCTTTCGCTGAAATATCAATGACTTACAATTGCCAGTTAAAAGGGCCTAAATCTATACATACGAGCCACAACGCTTGATTTTGCCGCCCCCGCCCCTATCATTTACATCATATCAGTAGCGCGAGAGCGCACCTTACGGAGTTGTAAGAATGGAACCGAAAAGCCTGTACTCAGCACAAACCGGCGGCGTGGAGTCGATCCTCGCGACCAACCGTGTCCTGAAAAACACCTACATGCTGTTGAGCATGACACTGCTGTTCAGCGCCGGCACCGCCGCGCTGTCTATGGCATTGAATCTTTCCCACGGCGTGGCGCTGATCCTGAGCTTCGCCGGGCTGGGCCTGCTGTTTGTGGTGCAGGCCACGGCCAACAGCGGCAAAGGCATCGCCGCGGTGTTTGCCTTCACGGGCGTGATGGGCGCAGCCCTCGGGCCGATGCTGAACTACTACCTGGCACTACCCAATGGGGCGTCGCTGGTGATGCAGGCCATGGGCGGCACGGCAATCGTCTTCCTCGGCCTGTCTGGCTATGCGCTGACCACCCGCAAGGATTTTTCTTACATGGGCGGCTTCCTGATCGTTGGCCTGCTGGTGGCGATCGTCGCCTCCATTGCCAACATCTTCCTGGGTATTCCGGCGCTGTCCCTGACCATCTCGGCGGCCCTGGTGTTGATCATGTCTGGTCTGATCCTGTTCGATACCAGCCGCATCATCAACGGCGGTGAAACGAATTACATCCGCGCGACGGTGGCGCTGTACCTGGACATCTACAATCTGTTTGTCCACATGCTCCACCTGCTCGGCGCCTTCGGCGGCGACGACTGATCCACCGGCCAGGCGCTCGCTGCAGGGCGAGCGTTTGCAACACCAAAAGCCCCGGAATGCCGGGGCTTTTTCGTTTCAACACCGTTTCTGACTGGTTTCAGAAGAGCCCCGCAGCGTTTTCAGCTACCATCTGCTCCCATGAAGTTCTCCCTGCTTGTACTCAACGCGCCCGGCGCGGCCCAGTCCGGGGCCTCTGCCCTGGCTTTCGCCCAGGCCGTGGTGGAGGCCGGCCACGAGTTGTACCGGGTGTTCTTCTACCACGAGGGTGTCCAGCACGGCGACAGCCTGGCGGTACCGGCCCAGGATGAGCTCGACCGCCAGGCCGCCTGGGCCGCGCTGGCTGCCGATCACAACGTCGACCTGGTGCTGTGTATTGCATCGGCTATTCGGCGCGGGGTGTTGGACCAGAGCGAGGCTGCCCGGCACGGACAATCCGCAGCCAGCGCCCATCCTGGCTTCGAGCTATCCGGCCTGGGTCAGTTGGTAGACGCGCATTTGCACTGCGACCGCCTGGTGACCTTTGGTGGCTGAATTGGACGGCAAGTCACTGTTGCTGGTGTTTCGCCGCCCACCTTATGGCCGCAGCCTGTCCCGGGCCGGCTACGATCTTGCCCTGGCTTGCGCTGCCTTCGATCAGACAGTCAGCCTGCTGTTTATGGATGACGGCGTCTGGCAGTTGCTGCCCGAACAGCACGCCGAGCGCATAGACGCTCGCAATATAAACAGCACCCAGGCCTCGCTGCCTTTGTACGACATTGACAGCCTCTACGTAGACAGCCCCTCCCTGTCGGCGCGCGGGCTGGACCCATCCGCTCTTATCGGGGGTGTGGCGCAACTGAGCGAGCCAGAAGTGCGTGAACTGATGGCCAGCCATTCCCAGGTCCTGGTGTTCTGAGCCATGACGACGCTGCACACAGTGAACCAGCCCCCCAGCAATGATGCGCTGGCCAGCTGCCTGGCTTGCCTGAACCCTGGTGACAGCCTGCTGTTGCTGGAGGACGGCGTCTACGCTGCCTGTGAGCCCTATGCGGCCGCGCTGAGAAACAGCGGCTGCGCGCTCTACCTGCTGGAGGCGGATGCCGACGCCAGAGGCATCGTCGGGCGTGTCGATCCCGCTATCAAAGCGGTCGACTATCGTGGCTTTGTAGAACTCGCCGTCGCCTGCGACAGGGTACAGAGCTGGTACTGATGACAGAGGTCGCATTTGATAAGGAGGGCTTCCTACGGCACCTGGATGAGTGGTCGCCGGACGTCGCCACCTTGATTGCGCGCCGGGAGGGCATCGAACTAAGCGATGCGCATTGGGAGATCATCACTCTGCTGCGCGAATTCTACCGCCGCTTCGAGGCTTCCCCCGCCAACCGGGCCCTGGTGGCGTTCACCGCCCAGGAACTGGGCGCTGACAAGGGGCGCAGTGTTTACCTGATGTCCTTGTTTCCGGGTAGTCCTGCCAAGCTGGGCAGCAAGATCGCCGGCCTGCCCAAGCCAGACAACTGCCTGTAATGAGCGAGCACCCCTTTGCGCCTTACGTGCGCATACTCGGCAAAGGAAAGACCGGCAGCCGCTCGCTGGATTTTGATGAGGCGCGCACAGCCTTTGGCATGGTATTGCGCGGCGAGGTGGAAGACCTGCAACTGGGCGCCTTCCTGATGCTGCTGCGAGTCAAGGAAGAAACGCCGGAAGAACTGGCCGGCTTCGTCCAGGCCTGTCGCGACTACCTGGGCGAACCGCCAGCGGTGAGCTGCGACCTGGACTGGTCTTCCTATGCCGGCAAGCGCCATCAACATCCCTGGTACCTGCTGAGTGCACTGCTGCTGGCTCACAACGGGGTGCGGGTGTTTATGCACGGTACCGATGGCCACACCCCGGGACGAAGCTATTCAGAGGCCTGTCTGCGAGAGCTGGGAGTACCCCCTGCCGACAGCATTGCGCGGGCGACATCCCAGCTCGATGAGCGCGGCTTCTGCTTTCTGCCGCTGGCGCATCTCTGCCCTCCTCTGCACGAGATCGTGCAGCTTAAACCCGTACTCGGCCTGCGCTCACCGGTGAACACACTGACCCGCATGCTGAACCCGCTACGAGCCCCCTACAGTATTCAAAGCGTGTTTCACCCCAACTACGCTCGCCTGCATACCGGCGCAGACCGGCTGCTGGGGCAGGCCGCCAGCCTGGTATTCAAGGGTGAGGCAGGGGAAGTTGAGATCAAACCCCACGCCCGCACCGAGTGCCACCTGCTGCGGGCTGGTGAAACCACCACCCTGAGCTGGCCGCGCAGCCTGCAAACCAAACCCGAGCCGGTGTCGACACCCGGCGCCGATGCACTGCTGGCCTGCTGGCGCGACAGCAGCGACGACAAATACGGTGTGCTTGCGGTGCAGCACACCGCCGCCGCGGCGCTCCTGCTACTCGAGCACGCAGGCGACCCCCAGCAGGCCCTGCAACTCGCGGGCCGCTGGTGGCAAGAGCGCGACCGGGCATGGCTGGGATGAGTGCTATCGACATCGCCGCCTACCCTGAGCAGCTGGCGGCGAAATGCGACCGGGTGGAAGCCATGCTGTCGGCGTTTGCGCCACCTGCCGCCCAGCGAGTGCCTTCACCACCCCAGGGGTTTCGTCTGCGCGCCGAGTTCCGCATCTGGCATGATGGCGACGATCTCTA
The DNA here is from genome assembly GCA_028282105.1 of Halieaceae bacterium. GTDB lineage: Bacteria > Pseudomonadota > Gammaproteobacteria > Pseudomonadales > Halieaceae > JANQIO01. The sequence continues at coordinate 3,864 of JANQIO010000034.1, forward strand.
TTACGCGATGTTTGATGGGCAGGACCCGAAGACACCGCTGCGCATAGACGAGTTCCCTATTGCCTCCGAGCGCATCCAGGCTGCCATGCCGCGACTGCGTGAGCTGCTGCTGCCGAGCGAGGCGCTGCGACGCAAATTGTTCCAGGTAGAGTTCCTGTCCACGCTCAGTGGCGAGCTGTTGCTTACGCTGATCTACCATCGGCCACTGTCCGCTGACTGGGAGGCCGCCGCCGGTGAGCTTGAGCACGCCCTCGGTGCCCATGTGATTGGCCGCTCCCGCAAGCAGAAACTGGTCCTGAGCCGTGACTGGGTGGAAGAAAGACTGCCGC